>JBDUCK010000158.1:0-7903 GCA_040003485.1 Ferruginibacter sp.
TATTGTTTTGAATATTCTTCCCACACATTCATCTCCCCATCTTTATACCTGATCAATTTTATGGAACGGGCGTTTTCCAGGTGAACGACATAAGTGGTTACTCCTTCTGACTGGGTAGTAAGAATTTCATCTACATAGGTTATGGTATAATTCCTGAATTCATGCATCACTATATCTTTTACTTCAGCGAGAAGCTTATCTTCTGTATATCCAGATAAAGTTCCTTGCCAGTTACCCTTCCTGTCATAATACACCGTAGTTCTTTTGTTATCGGTTCTAAATGCTGCGGTATACCCATCTCCACTTTTGGCCCAGTTCTCATTGATGACGCCGCTGAATTCTTTCGTAAACTGTTTTTTTGCTCTTGTATTGATTTCCACTTTGGCGTTGCCGTCAGCATTTGACATTTTGGAAGAATTATCCAAAGAAATGGCCTGCTGTTTTGCTGAATGCATGCTAGCTAAACTGATGTTCTGTGCAACGGTGGAGTTGGTTGCTGCCAGCGCAAGAATACATCCTGCGGCAAAGGCAAAATTGATTGTTTTCATTTTTTTAAATTTTAGGTTTATAAAACAAGTTGTTGACGATTAATTTTTATAGTTTACTATTACCAACCTGGAAGTTGCGATCATGGATTTTATTAGCTTTTTACCATTGTTGAATTTAAATTTTCAAGAACATCCAATTTTCCTGACACATCGCTTTTAAATCTGAAACCGTTTCTATACTTTGTCGAAGAATAAATAAACAGGGAAACAAAAAATCATCTTCATTATTTTTTTATTTACTAACAGCCCTTACACCCATGCCAGATGGATCATTATATATCGAACAGGATGAAGAACTGATCAATAGCCTCCGGCAAAACAGTTCAGCAAAAAGAAAGGCGGAAGAACAACTGTTTACTAAGTATATGTATTTTATCAGGGAAGGGATGCATAGATATTCACTCACCGAAGAAGAGGCTTTTGATGCATACTCCGATTGCATTTTACAGGCAATAAACAATATAGTCACAGGCATTTTTGCACAGCAGGCTTCTATTAAAACATATTTATACCGCATATTCAACAACAAGTGTGTTGACCTTATCAGGAAAAAAACGACCAATAAGCAAGGCATTCATCAAACGGCAGAAATAAGCCATTGGATGGAAATGATTTCTGATGCCGCCAAAACAGTTGTGCAACAACTGATGGATAAAACAGATATAGAAATATTGAAAATAAAGTTGAACCAATTGGCCGATAACTGCAGGCAAATGCTGAGCATGTTTGCAGAAGGCTTATCTGACAAAGAAATTGCTTATGCTATGGAATATAAGAGTGCAGATGTTGTGAAAACCAGCAGGCTCAGGTGCTTAGACAAACTGAAGCAATTATACAAATATTAAAATGCCATTGAATGGACAACTTAATTTATATAGATACTTATTTCAACAAAGAAAAGACCACGCAGGATAAAGAAGAGTTTGAAAGCCGGGTATTAAATGATGCTGCGTTTGCAGAAGAAGTGGCTTTTTATCTATCTGCAAACAATATTATAATTGAACAGGTGCAGGCAAAAAAGAAAGAAAAATTCAGGGAAATATACCAGCAACAAAAAGTAATATCCATTAACGAAAGACCGGTAAAAAAACTATGGAAACTTTTGGCTGCGGCCAGTGTGGCTACACTGCTGGGTATAGCAGCGTGGTGGATGATTGCGAAAAATGACAACCCCCGGCAATATGCTGAACAATATATTGAAAGAAATATGCAGACGCTTGGTGTTAATATGGGGAGTGGGACTGATAGCCTGCAGGCAGCTTTAGGTTTATTTAATGAAGGTAAATTGACAAAGGCGCTTGTACAATTTCAAAGCATCATAAAAAACGATCCAGGCAACAGTAATGCAAAAAAATATGCAGGCATCACCAGCCTTCGCTTACAAAATTACGATGAGGCATTACAATATTTCAGGGAATTAGGAAACATTGCTTTATATAGTAACCCGGGCAAGTTCTATGAAGCCATTACGCTGGTAAAAAGAAATAAACCCGGGGATACCATTCTGGCAAAGCAGGTATTGCAACAAATTATTGATGATGACCTTGAAGGAAAAAATGAAGCCTTACAATTATTGAAAAAAATTAATTAGCCTTTTATAAATATTTAAAATAATCCAACATGGCAACAAAAAAAAATCCCGGAAGAATAATCATTATTGTATTACTGCTGGTACTGCTTATTATATTTCTCATCTTTAGATACTCACCATCCAGGCGAGATTCAAATACAGCGCAAACACATCTAGATACCAGCAAATTCATTTTGAATAATGGCTGGAACGTACTCTTTAAAAATGGAACTACCCAGGCTAAAAAAAATAAACTAATAGCAAATATTGAAGACTCTATACGCCAGTTTTATATTGATTATAATAATATCCATGGAACTTATTTCAGCCCGGAATTTGGCGATGTAGCCTGGTGCCCCTGTGATTCAACCCTATACAATTTTAATTTTAAATGCGTTAATGGTGCCGGTGATGCAGTTTCGTCACCTCCGCCACGTAAGCCTGGCCCGGCCGGAAGTGGGGATCTTATTGACGTACTTTTTATAAGTAACAACCTGGTAATTGCTCCACCTAAAGAGCCTTCTTATCCCGGTATTGATTCCGTAAACTCCGTAATGGTTGGTGCTTTGCCTCTTGATAACGCTAAAATACTGGCGGTTATTGATAGCGGTATTGATACCACTTTATTTCAGCCCGATATACAAAGATTAATATGGACTGAAGCAGGAGGCGCAAGTACACTCTATAATTTTTTACCAGGTCAACCTCTAAAGGATCTTTCAGATCCGGGTAGGTCTAAACATGGAAGTGCCGTAGCGGCATTGGCCATAAAAGCCATGAGTAATGTTACAAAATATCCAAGGCTGATGATTTTAAAAGCCCTTGATAAAGGAGAAAGAGGAAGCATTTTTACAGTAAGCTGTGCTATGAGTTATGCTATACAAAAAAATGCTACCCTTATAAATGCAAGCCTGGGATATTACGGTGAGGCCGATGATATTTTAGGGCATTATGTACAACTTGCAGCCAATCATGAACCCTCACCAATATTATTATTTGCAGCCGCAGGCAACACGATTAACGATTATCCGCATGATGAAAATAACCTGTGCAACGGCGGCTTTAACCGCAATGAGCTAAGCAAAACAAGATTATTTTTCCCTGCCTGCTTTCCTAAGCAACTTGGTAATATTACAAGCGTAACCCAAATAAAGGATGCTGACTCTTCCTGTTTTTATCAAAACTTTTCCAATGAATATGTTTCTTTGGGGGTGTTGAATAAAAGCAATTGTTGCGCCTTTACGGTTGACTTCAGGCAGAGACAACAACAATATTATGAAGGATCTTCCTTTGCTACACCGGTAGCCAGCGGCAAACGAATGGCAACATTACTGAACAACAATACAGAATCTGGTGCAAGTAATGCCTGGAGAAGTCTAATAATTGCGGCACCGAAAAAAAGAGTGACCATAAATGGAAATTATATTATTTACGCAGAGCGTTAAATAAAGGAAATGCGGATACTTACTTTTTTTATCTTGTTTTGTATTTGCAGCCAATCCCTGCCAGGCCAATGCCCCGGCAGGGATTTTTTATGGAATAGAATTATTTACCTGAGAGATTCATCAGAAACACCAAAGGAAGAACAACTGAAAGAATTATCTGGCTACCTGGAAAAAATAAACCAATGTCCTTATAAAAATGATTCAACCCAAACCTTGTTGCTGCAAAGAATCGGATGGCTCTATTCCACACAAAATGATTTTTACAATGCTATTCTCTTTACCAGCAAATCTATCAGTTTAATTAATAAATATATTAAAAGCCCGGCCACCAGTCCAAAGCAAATGATTAAAAGCTACTGGAATTTAAACCTGCTTTACGATTCATTAAAGCTTCCTGAAAAAAAAATGGCAGCATTGGATAGCTGTATCAATGCATCTATACGCCTGAAAAGTGGTTATGAGTTTTCAATAGAAGCCATTGCAAGACGTATAAAACAGTTGTTTGAAAGAGGAGATTATTACCAATGCATCAGCTATGCAAACCTGGGTGAGAGCATACTTCAGAATAATTTGGGAAAAATTGATGATGCAATAACTTTCAGTTTAGATTATTTTACCTGGAAAATAAATGCCCTTATTTTATTGAACAAAACAGGCGAAGCTGAAGGGTTAGTAAAATCAAAAATTTCGGAATGCGAACATATAAAAAGTATCGCCCACCTTGGGGCCTTGTACGGGTTGTATGCAACTATCAATTCTAAAAGAAAAAACGGAGCTAATGCTATATTGTATAATAAAAAGTCTTTTCAAATTAATAGACAGATAAAATTCAGTACGGGATGTGCAGAAGCCCTGAATAACACGGGCCGTGCCTATGCAGAAATTCTTCATCAAAATAAAATGGCATTGCTCTTTTATTTTAAAGCATTGAATTATGCTGATCCTAATGAAGCATTAAACCTATTTGATAATATTGGGAAAGTTTATGTAACCACCGAAAATTTTGACAGCGCTTTTTATTTTTTTCAAAAAGCTTTGGATAATATTGAGCCCGGCTTTTCAGAAACCAGTCTCTTGAAAAAAAATCCGCCTTCCTTTGAGGCAGATTTTACCAATTACATATCTGAGTTGTTGTTGGACAAAGCCGATGCGTGGCTTAAAAAGTATAAAAAGACCAACGACAGCAAAGCTTTAAAAGAGGCAATACAAGTATATAAAACTGCGGATGCATTTTTTGATAATGTAAAAAACACACAGGCTGAAATACAGTCCAAGCTCTTTTGGAAAACAAATAACCGGCGCTTGTATGAACATGCTATTGAGGCCTCCTATTATATCAATAATGTAGACGCTGCTTTTTACTTTTTTGAAAAGAGCCGCAGTGTTTTGCTAAATGAACAGATCAATGAACAGAAAGCAATGAGTGAAGATGATATTGCCAGGCAGGCCCAGGTAAAAAAAACAATACTGGAACTGGAAAACAATTTGCAGAAAATAACAGTTGGCTCAAACGAATATTCTGCTTTGCAGCAGCAGCTTTTTAACATCAGGCAGCAGCTGGAAATATTAGAAAATACTGCAAAAAATAAACAACCCTTTTATTTTGTAAGGCTTAGGGATACCGCTTCCATAACCATAGGACAGGTGCGAAATAATATTTTAAAACAACATGATTTGTTGGTGGAAATTTTTGCAGGGGACAGTGCAGTGTATGTTCTATCAATAAGCGGTAAAAGCCAATCATTTGTAAAATTGAACAAGCTATTTTACGATAGCTTAACCAACCAATACCTTGCATTTATTACACATCCCGAATTGTTGAATAAAGATTTCACTGGTTTTGAAAATATTTCCCACCAGTTATTTCAGTTGCTGTTTCAAAAAATTGCTATGCCCCCAAGCGGCAGAATTATTATTTCGCCTGATGGAAAAAGTTTTCCGTTTGAAGCTTTGGTGACCAATATGGATTTGGGGCAGACCAATTATTTTTTGTACAATTATGCCTGTAGTTATACTTATTCAGCAGGGTATCTTGCTAATGAATTTTATATCAACAGCAATAATAGTAACGGTGTTTTGGGCATAGCCCCGGTAAAGTTTAATGAATCCTTTCATTTACCAGCATTAACCGGTAGCGATGCTTCCTTACAAAATATCAACACTGCATTTAATACAAACAGCTTTGTTTTTGACAAAGCAACAAAAAATAATTTCCTGCAAAATTTTTCTCATTACCCAATCATACAGCTTTACACCCATGCCTCAGAAACCAGCAGCAATAATGAACCCGTAATTTATTTTGCCGATTCGGCACTGTATTTATCTGAGTTGATCGCATCTGGTAAACCCACCACTCAATTAGTAGTATTATCTGCTTGTGAAACTGCTAATGGAAAATTATATGAAGGCGAAGGAATTTTTAATTTTAACCGGGCCTTTGCGGCAATGGGTATACCTGCTGCAGTAAGCAATTTATGGGCGGTGGACAATCAATCTACTTACCGCATTACAGAATTATTTTATAAATATTTAGCGGAAGGATTACCTACAGATATCGCTTTACAAAAAGCAAAAATGGCATTTATTAAAACCCTTACTTCTAAAGAAAAGGCATTGCCCTTTTTCTGGGCGGGTACAGTTCTAACAGGCAGGGTAGATACAATTCAATGTAAAAGAGAAAGGCCATGGATGATGCTTTTACTATTATTTACCCTAATAGTTTTAGCATTGTTCCTGCAAAGAAAATATATAATAAAATAACTTGCATTTGTTTAAATGCTAGTTTATCTTAGTAGTCCGGCCTTGGCCGGCACCCTACATTACATTTGTTCCTGCAAGAAATTAACAACCCCTGATTTTCTATTACCTCCATTCCTCTTTACTGCTGGAAAAATAAACCTATGGGGAAACTTTCCTTTATACAACTATTATGGAACATTTGGTGGGATATCCCAAATTAAAAAATTATTATTTCAGCTTTTTTCATTGCCGAAACGGGCCAGGTATTGTATAAAAAATCATGTATTATTTTTCACCGATATAAAATCAATAATTTTTTTTAAAAAATAAATTTGTTTATAATGAAGACAAAAAATATAACCGGCGCCATTATCATCATGGCCATTCTTGTTGCTTCCTGTAAAAGAGAAACACCCTTTCCCTGCGAATGCCACGGCGATCATGCCCCATCTATGAAAGTTTTTGCAACGGGTTTAAATAATCCACGGGGTCTAAAGTTTGGGCCTGATGGAAACCTGTATGTTGCGGAAGGGGGTATTGGCGGCACCAACTCCACCGCTGGCACCTGTACCCAGGTTCCTTTCCCGGTTGGCCCTTATACCGGAAGTACTACCAGTGGCCGCATATCGAGGATTAACTACCTGGGAATGCGGACTACGGTTACTGATAAGCTACCCTCGAGTAAAGGCAATGAACTTACCGGGGGAGATATCCAAGGTGTGGCAGATGTTGCATTTATTGGCAATACCCTTTATGGACTGCTTGCAGGGGCAGGTTGCTCACACGGCGTTCCATCTGTGCCAAATGGTATAGTAAAAGTAAATGCAAATGGCACATGGGCTATGGTTGCAAATATGAGTAGCTGGTTAATGGGACATCCTGTAGCGCACTCAGAAGAGGATGATTTTGAGCCCGACGGAACAGCTTATAGTATGATTAATGTTGATGGTGATCTATTTGTTATAGAGCCCAACCACGGAGATTTTATAAAGGCTAAAACTAATGGAAACATTAGCAGAGTGGCAGATATATCTGCCACCCAGGGACACATTGTACCCACAGCCCTTACTTTTCATAAGGGTAACTTCTACATGGGTAATCTTCATCCTTTCCCCATTGTTGATGGAAGTTCTAATATTTATAAAATAACACCTGGGGGAACTATCAGCGTTTGGGCGACAGGATTTACTACTGTAACTGGAATTGCTTTCGATCGCAGAGGTCGTTTATATGTTTTAGAAAACACCACAGGCAATAATACACCGCCATTCCCCACCCCGGGCACTGGAAAAATTATACGTGTCAATCTCAATGGCTCAAGAGATATCATAGCCTCAGGCCTTGTACTGCCTACTGGTATGACATTTGGACCGGACTGGAAACTTTATGTTTCCAATGTTGGTTTTGGCCCTGCTGCAATAGGAGGCGGACAGGTAATTCAGGTAGATACCGGCATGTGCCCATGCGATGATGATGATCTGAAGAGTGATCAAAATAAATAATCTGCAAAAGCAAAAAAGGTTGTCTCTTAAAAAAATTCATACGATCAAAATAAAAATAGGTTACAGGATTGTGCAGTTGGTTTTGGTTTGAAAGATTGT
>JBDUCK010000159.1:0-7860 GCA_040003485.1 Ferruginibacter sp.
CTTGCCGTGTTTAAAGTTTTTATTTTCCTGAAAGCAAGTTTTAACGAGTCAGCCTGGTAGCTCATTATATCACGTAGGTTAGAAAAAGGAAAATACTCATTCAAAATTTCATTGTATGCTTTTGTAATGGAATTTTCTGAGTTGTCGCAGATTTTCATCAGCTCGTTTCCCCTGGCATTTTCGGGTGGGCAAAAAAGATTATCATTTTCTTCGCCACTATCTTCAAACAAAAGCTTTGGCCCAATACCATTTATCCCAAGGGTTTTTAGTTGGGTAGTAATTTCATTTGCATACTGATCACTCTCAGAAGACAGTCCGTTTAAAGCTGTTTTAAGATTACAATCCTCTACTTCATCTGCTACCATTTCAAACTCCGCTTTAGATCGGGTTAAAAAAAACAACAGGCCACATAATTTTTCAAGCATCGATATATTAAGATGTTCCATTTTTTAAAAATGAATATAGTTTTTTTATTTATCTCCTTACAATGCGTAACAGTAAATAATAATGGCAATCACCAACAGTATGTGAATGAGACCCGATGCATGAAAAGCCAGGAAACCAACCGCCCAACCAATGATCAGTATAGTTACAATTAAATATACAATATTTCCCATTTTATTTTTAAGAATAGTAAGGGTATTATGTTATAGAAAAAACTTTGCCATAAATTTTTACGAATAAAATATAGGAGAACAAGAAGTTTTTGTAAATTTCTTTAAGCATAAAAATCCCGGCATTTACAACCGGGTAATTATTTCTACAAACACTGTCGGGTATTAATTCATTAATGCTTCTACCGTTTTATAAATTACCTCACGGGTAAAAGGTTTACCAATAAAAACGTCTGCGCCCTCTCCCAGTGCCATGGTTCTGTCCATTGCTGTATCATGGGCTGTTATCATAACTATTTTGGAGAAAGGATAATGGTTTTTAATATATTCTATAAAGTTTATGCCAAGCCCATCTGGTAAATGATTATCTAAAAAAATAATTTCCGGAGTTTCTTTTTTTAAAGCACGTGTAGCTTCAGCTAGAGAATTTACATATTCAGTTTCTAAATTCTTTTGCTTTAAAAGAGTACTGAGTAAGTAACAGATATCCGTCTCGTCGTCAATTATTAAGACTTTCAATATATTGTGGTTTAAAATAATTGTAGGTGTTATCATTTTTTTTAGCTTATCTGGTATATATACCTATCCCAATTTATGCCACTAAGCTATTATCAATGGTTTTAGAAGATATTTTCTGTTAATTCTTTTTATAAACATCAAATAATATACCTTTTTAAAAACATTCTTTTTATTATAGCCTTACACTCAGCATTTAGTGTTTATTTTTAAACAGTAATTACCATTTTTACTTTAAACAATAAAAAAGAACTATCATTAATATTAATTGGTATTTCTTAAAGAGTGATGGGTATTTGAGGAAATTGGTACATAGTATGATTATAGTATTTCCCAATATGCTAATGAATAATAAATAATGAAAAAAAAACTTTGGTTTTTTATAAAGTTCAATAAGCAGGTAGTATTGGAGTTTTTTGCAAGTAATGTACTCAAGTATAGTGCGTCCCTGGCATATTATACCGTTTTATCTCTTGCGCCCCTACTCATCATAATCCTGTATGTAAGTGGATTATTATTTGGAAAGGAAGCATTGCGGGGAGAGTTATACGGTGAAATTAAAGATATGGTGGGGAGCAGTGCGGCTATAGAAATACAAAGTGCAATTCAGAATATTCATTTAAGTAAGGATAGTGTTTTCGCTACAGGTATTGGCGTAATTATATTATTGATTGGAGCTACTGGTATTTTTGGTGAGATGCAGGATTCACTCAATAAAATCTGGGGGCTTCGTACCAAAACACGAAAAGTGTGGTGGAAATTATTTTTAGATCGCCTTATCTCTTTTTCTCTTATCCTTAGCCTGGGTTTTGTTTTAATTGTCTCTCTTGCATTAAATGCCCTGGTGGCCGCCCTTAGCACCAAAATAACAGGCCTGTTTGCAGGAATGGGCGAAACCGTTTTAACGGTAATAGATAATTTAATTTCTTTGTTTATAACTACACTTTTATTTGGCACTATATTTAAAGTACTGCCTGATGCCAAAATAAAGTGGAAGGATGTGATGTTTGGTGCATTTATTACCTCTTTATTGTTTATGCTTGGTAAATATGGAATTGGTTTTTATCTTGGTAAAAGCAAACTGGCCACAATTTATGGTGCTGCAGGTTCGGTAATGATCGTTATGATATGGGTTTATTACAGCTCTGCTATATTATATCTTGGGGCAGTGGTTACCAAAGTATATGTTTCTCATTTTGATAGAAAAATTTACCCTAATGATTATTCTGTTTGGATAAAAATGGAAGAAGTACCCGTACCTGACGTAACCCTAAATGAAAAAAGCGTTTAAATAAGTTATATTTACACCCAAAACCGACAATATTATATGAAGAAGCGGGTTCTTATTATTGATGATGATCTGGATATGTGTACCCTGCTAAGCAGGTTCTTAAGCCGTAATGGGTACGAGGTAGAGGTGGCTCACTCCGGTAGCAAAGGACTTATAAAATTTAAGGAAAGCAATTTTGATATTGTACTGTGCGATTTTCGCCTTGGCGATAAGGATGGTAAAGACGTGCTGATAGAAATAAAAGCAGAATCTCCTTCCACCATTGTATTAATTATAACCGGCTATTCTGATATTAAGATTGCCGTGGATGTTATTAAGCTGGGCGCATACGATTACATCACTAAACCATTAATACCGGATGAAGTATTAAGTGTCCTGAACAAAGCCTTAAACCAGCCTGACCATTTAGAAAAGCCCATCAGTACAGGAGTAGCAACAAAAGGAACTTCCATAAAAACACCCGACAAAAAGAGAGTCGTATCCGGGGAATTTTTAGTAGGAGAAGCCGGCGCTACCCGGGATCTATATAAGCAGATTGAAATTGTTGCACCCACCAATTACAGCATAATTTTATATGGCGAAAGCGGCACCGGCAAAGAGGTGATTGCAAAAACAATTCACAGCATGAGCAACCGGAGCAATATGCCGTTTGTAGCAATGGATTGTGGTACGCTTAGTAAAGAACTCTCCGGCAGCGAATTGTTTGGCCATGTAAAGGGAGCATTTACTGGTGCACTTACCGATAAAGAAGGGCACTTTGAACTGGCAAATGGTGGTACGCTTTTTTTAGATGAAGTTGCCAATCTTACTTACGAAATTCAGGCCTCACTTTTAAGGGTGATACAGGAAAGGAAGTATAAAAGAGTTGGTGGCAATAAAGAAATGCCTGTTGATGTAAGAATAATAGTAGCCTCTAATGAAAACCTTCAGGATGCTTATCGCAAAGGTAAATTCAGGGAAGATCTTTATCACCGCTTTAATGAATTTTCCATTAACCTTCCGCCACTCAGAGAAAGAAAAAAAGATATTCCACTGTTTGCCGAATTCTTTTTAGAGAAAGCAAAATCTGAGTTGAATAGGGACATAAGCGATTTTGAGGATGAAGTAATGCAGATGTTTGTAAATTACTCCTGGCCGGGAAATTTACGTGAATTAAGAAATGTGGTTCGCAGGGCTGTATTGCTTACTCAAGAAGGAAAAATAGCTGCTAAAACTCTTCCCTGGGAAATAACAAATTCCACGTCATCCCCTTTATCTGCTAAAATACCCCTTCCTAAAATTTTTGCTAACGAAGTCGTTAAAGAAGGCATTAAAAAAGAATACGATTTAAAAGATGCCGCCTCTAAAGCAGAATACGAGGCCATTATGAATGTATTAAAAGAAGTAAATTTTAATAAAACAAAAGCAGCTGAAATTTTAAAAATAGATCGCAAAACCCTGTATAATAAAATAAAAAGTTACGAAGATTCAGGCAATTAAATGTCCTTATTTTCTATTGGCTTCTTCCTCAGTTTCGCTGCCGGAGAAGCCTTTTTCTATTTTATGCATCAATGAAGATAGGGGGCCCTCCATTTTATTAGTCGCATCATCGAGGGTATTGTCGTCTAAAAGTTTACCAAGGCCCAATGATGCAGGCAGGTAAGGCAAAATAAAATCTCTTTGTGCAGAAACCAGGTTCCTGATCTGTTTTCCATGGTCATTACCCGTAATATTTTCCCTGATTATTTTTATAGCTTCTGCAGCAATTTTATTTACCATACCAGTAACCGTATCTTCATCTTTTGCGGAATAGCTCATAATATTTTTGATGATTTCATTTTTATTTTCACCAAAAATTGTTGCTGCCCAGTTTGAGGAAAAACTTTCCCCGTCAATGGCTTTTAACCCTTCTTCAGCACGGGATATATTAAAGATGCCTGCTAAAACAGCCGTTAAAGTAGCCTGTGTGAGGGTATGTTCGTTTTCCTCACTATCAGTCTTTACCCGTTGGGTGTTGGGATCAATTTTTTTTACCGCTGAAAGGCCCAGATTTTCCTGTATAGACTTTAATAAGTTAATTGACATAAAAAAATTTTAAAGTTCGTTATTCATGAGTTAATGCCATAAAATTATGCCATAAAAAAAATGGTATAAATTTAGCATAACAGCAGTATCAGTTCATTTTAAAATTGTAAAAAATTATGTCAGTAGATAACCATAATGATATGACCACCTTAAGCAGTGTTTTAGAAAAGCTAAGGTTAAAAAAACAGGATAATGAATTCAGGATGTCTGAAACGGGATTTGGACCCATGAGTGGAAAAATTTACGAACCGGGTGATTTAAAGATTATACGCACCTACCGTTTTGAAGGAGATTCTGATCCTTCTGATAATGCCATATTGTACCTTATAGAAGCCAATGATGGTATGATTGGCTACAGCCTTGATGCTTATGGTGTGTACAGTAATCATGAAGATGACAGGTACGATGACTTTATAAAAAAAATCCCAATGGAAGAGCGGGACGAACAGTTAATATTTAATTAATTCTATCACATATCTTAAATAAAAATTGCCTGGTATTACCGGGCAATTTTCTTTAGGACAGCTTCATTAAATATTGGGATAATAAAACGGAAGAATCTTTGTAAGGTTCTGTATAAATGAACAGTCTGTTTTGTCCAGCATTTCTACAGTGCTGCCTACTACGTGCCACTCTACATTATTTGTATTGGCAATGGTGTACATATATTTTTTATTGCTGCTGTATATTTCATAGGTTTCACTTATTCCGGTCATAAATTTATAAAACCCAAATGATATTAATTTGCCTCCCTTTTCCTGTTTATGCCAGGTAAGAATTTTGGGCACATGAAAGAAATTTTGCGAAATTTTTTTTATTTCTTCTCCAACATTGCTGGCTAAAATGGTAAAGCCCAGGTCTTCTTCAATCCATTTACCTGTTTCCACATCTGTAAAGAAAATATTTTCATATCCGCTTTCAAACATCACTTTGTACATAGAATGACTCCTATGGGGAATTTCTGTAATTAAGGCCGTAATTTCTTTACCAACCTGCCTGATATTAATTATATTATTATTCATAAAGGTTGTTCATATAATTATATAGTGGCATAAAACCTGCCAGCTTTTTATTTTTTATTCAATACAAAAATTCCACATAATTCCCCTAATTACCCTCGGGAATTATAAAAAACTGTAATAACCTGTAGAATATCTTACTCATAGTATTTATCAACATTTGATAATATTGGCATACTAAATGAATTATATGTTTTGGTTTTTCATAGGATATTGGATTTAAAACGGGACCTTATTTCTATTTGGTCCCCAATTTTTAATTATCACTGCAATTTTAAGTATCCGTATAATGTTTTTCCTTCGTTTTTTTCCTTCTCTTTTTCTCTAAACAAATTATTTTCTCAATCTGTGTTCACTTAAATTTGCGCATGATTCAGTTTGAAAAATTTACCCTTGCCAATGGCTTACGGGTACTGGTACACGAAGATAACAGTACACCTATGGCGGTAGTAAATGTTTTGTATGATGTAGGCGCCCGGGATGAGAACCCACTTAAAACAGGCTTCGCACATTTGTTTGAACACCTCATGTTCGGAGGCAGCATAAACATCCCGGTTTATGATGAGCCGTTACAGATAGCCGGTGGAGAGAATAATGCTTATACCACCAATGACCTTACCAACTATTACAGCCAGTTGCCGGCAGAAAACGTAGAGACTGCTTTCTGGCTGGAGAGCGACCGTATGCTAAAGCTGGCCTTTAGTAAAAAAAGTCTGCAGGTGCAACGCAAGGTGGTTTGCGAAGAGTTTAAAGAACATTATATTAACAAACCTTATGGGGATGTGTGGCATAAAATGCGGGAGCTTGTTTATACAACCCATCCATATAAATGGATGACAATCGGTAAAGATCTAAAACACGTAGAAGATGCAACCTTGCAGGATGTAAAAGATTTTTTTTACAAGCACTATACACCTGCAAATGCCATACTGGTGGTAGCCGGAAATATAACAGTAAGCCAGGCAAAAGAACTGGCAGAAAAATGGTTTGGCCCTATTCCATCCGGAGAAAAATACCAGCGTAATTTACCGCAGGAACCAAAGCAAACAGCACCCCGGTTTATGGAGGTAAAGGCAGATGTACCGCTGGATGCCCTGTATAAATGCTGGCATATTTTTGCACGTACTGATGACCGTTATTACACCGCAGATCTTATCTCAGATATTTTAAGCGGCGGTGGTTCGTCCAGGTTATATCAAAGCCTTGTAAAAGAAAAACAACTCTTCAGCAATATAGAATGTTACCACATGGGCAGTACCGATGCCGGCATTATGGTGGTAGAAGGAAAACTGGTAAAAGGTATAGATATAAAAGTTGCTGAGGCTGCGGTAAATGAGGAATTGCAGAAATTACAACAGGCGGGTATTACTGCTGCCGAACTGGAAAAGGTAAAAAATAAAACAGAAAGTGCAATGGCTTTTGAAGATATGACAGTAATGAACAGGGCTGCCAGCATCGCCATGTACGAATTGCTGGGCGACGCCGGTTTAATAAACAGCGAACTGGCAAAATACCAGGCCGTAACGGCAGAAAGCATACTGGAGCAAAGCCGGATTATTTTTGATGAGAATAACTGCAGCACCATGTATTACCTGGGTAAAAATTAAATGGTAAGTTGGTAAAACCAACGCTGATTCATAGAAAAGAAAACTACCTGTACCTATCAATATAATTATTATAAGCAGCAGAGAAGCCCTAAACAATATTTAAAAATGCTCAATAGAAAAACAGCTCCTTCAATTATAGATGCCGTAAATTTTAAACTGCATCTTAAGCCTTACCATCATTTTACGCTGGATAATGGCGTACCGGTTTATACCATCAATGCCGGTGCCCAGGAAGTAATACAGATAGAATTGGTTTTGTATGCCGGCAACTGGTACGAAAAAAACAAAGGGGTAGCATCGGCCACTAATTTTATGCTTAAAAACGGTACGACCACCCGTACGGCTTTTCAACTGAATGAAGACTTTGAATATTACGGCGCTTACAGTACACGGGCCTGCCATAATGAAACGGCGGTTGTGTCCCTGCACACCCTTACAAAACACCTGGATAAGCTGTTGCCGGTAATGACTGACATGCTTACCAATGCTACTTTTCCGGAAGAAGAACTGGATATTTACAAACAGAATGTACGGCAACGCCTCACAGTGAATTTACAAAAGGCGGAATTTGTGGCCGGCCGGCTGATAGATGCTTACCTCTATGGCGAAGCCCATCCTTACGGTACCTATTCTAACATGGAAGATGTAGATGCTTTAAACGTAGAGCAGATCAGGCAGTTTTATCAACAGTATTATTTAACCGGGCATTGCGCCATTTTTGTATCGGGCCTGTTGCCCGCAAACCTGCA
>JBDUCK010000160.1:0-7840 GCA_040003485.1 Ferruginibacter sp.
TTATCCCTCATTGATGTGCTTTTATTATTTTAACTTGTCTGAATCACGGATTTAAAAGGATTTGTGGATTTCACGGATTTTCATTCTCCTTGATTTAGACAATTGGTAATTGAATAATGAATGTTGTTCCTTCGCCTTTCCCGACTGAGCCGGGATCTGCGACTTTAGTTTCCACTTTTATTTCTCCGCCGTGTGCTTTTATAATATCATAACTCAAACTCAAACCCAATCCTGTTCCCTGCCCTGTAGGTTTGGTGGTGAAGAAGGGTTGGAAAATTTTATCCAATACTTTTGGTGGAATGCCGTTGCCATTGTCGCTTACAGAAATTAAAACTTTATCTCCAGCTTTTTTTGTGCTGATTGAAACTGTTGGTTCGTAAACATTACCGGCTTCGACAGGCTCAGCCTGACATGCCTTCTTTTTTTCATCAACAACATAAAAAGCATTCGTCAGTAAATTCAATATCACTCTTCCAATATCCTGTGGGATTATATTGATTTTTCCGATGGACGGATCGAAATCAGTTTTTAATGTTGCGTTGAAGGATTTGTCTTTTGCACGCAGGCCATGATAGGAGAGGCGCAGGTATTCATCGCATAAAGCATTTATATCTGTTGGTTCTTTTTTACCGGTGCTGCTTTGTGAATGTTGCAACATCCCTTTTACAATGGCATCTGCACGTTTACCGTGGTGATTTATTTTTTCTAAATTTTGAATGACATCATCTGCTATTTCTTTGGCATCTTCCGTATTGCCATTATTCAATTCGGTTTTCATTTCATCCAGTAATTCTTTACTTACTTCACTAAAATTATTTACAAAGTTTAAAGGGTTCTGAATTTCATGGGCAATGCCGGCAGTGAGTTCGCCGAGGGAAGCCATTTTTTCTGATTGAATGAGTTGGGTTTGGGCAGACTTTAAATCAGTAAGGGTTTTTTCTAAGACCTGGTTTGCTCTTTGTTTCTGACGATTATTTCTAAACAAAATAAATACGATAATAAAAAAAATTACGAGGCCAGCCAGCAATACATACATTCTTATTTTGTTTTGGAACTGTATTTTTTCCTGCTCTGCTTCTTGTTGCCGGGTTTGTTCCCGGAAATTAATAAACTGAACTTGTTTAGAATTTTGAAGGGAATACAATGAATCTTTGGTGTTAACGGACATTTTATAGTAAGAAAAGGCACTATCTTTTAAACCACTCTTTTCATAAGATAAATAGAGGTAATGGTAGGCCCGAAGCAATTGGTCCCGAAAACCTTTTTCATTAGCGAGTGGTGCGGCTTTGTATGCGTAATACCGGGCGCTATCCTGGTAATTTGTTTCTAAATAAATTTGTGCCAGGTCATTCTGCGCCCAGATAATCGTGTTAATATCTGCCTTGTTTCCATAATTTAAAACTTCCCTGATCAAAGGAAGCGCTTTACCATATTGCTTTATACCAATATAGTTTTCTGCGAGTGTAGTGAGCGCCTGGCGAAGCCCTGCCGGGTTAGTCATTTTCCTGCCATACATTACAGCAGTCTGAGCGTAACGCAAACCTGAATCAGGCATATTGTTTTCAGCATAATCAGATCCAAGATTATTGATTGCGGAGACTATTTCTGACGTATCTCCAAATGCCAAAGCCAGTTCAACATTTTTTTTGTCATAGCGAATCGTATTTTCAAAATCTTTCGCAAAGTTGTAAGTAGAGCCCAGAAACCTTGTTGCCAATAAGACACCATAGGCATCCTTTTTATTTTCAAACCACGCAAGCTGCTGCAGCAATGATTTTAATGCCGTAGCATAATCACCTGTTCTCGATATTTGATCACTGTTAACCAGTTGTAAATACGCTTGCCCTGTTTCGTCCTTATTGGCTTTAAAATATTTATTGATGTCTCCTAAAGTTGTAAAGAAAGCAGGATTATCACGTATAGAAATGAGATAGGTATAAAGTATTTTTCCCTTTTCTGAACTGCTTTGGGCTGCATTATATTTTATTCGGATGCTATCAGGCAAGACTTGCCCGGAAACTGTCACATTCAATGCAAAGAATAACAACAAAAGAATCCAATTTTTCATTTAAACTTTATTTATTGGTAATGAGATAACAAATTCGCTACCTGCATCAACTTTACTATCCACTTTTATTTCTCCACCATGTGCCTTCACAATATCATAGCTCAGGCTCAAACCTAAACCTGTACCTGAACCTGTAGGTTTGGTAGTGAAGAATGGTTGAAATATTTTTTCTTTTATTGCATCTGGAATTCCGTTTCCATTATCACTTACTTTAATTTCAACTTTATTACCTGTTTCTTTTGTGCTGATGGTAACAGTAGGTTCATATCCATCAACTCCGCTTTTCTTCTTCTCATCCACCGCATAAAAAGCATTAGTTAGTAAATTCAAAACAACTCTGCCAATATCCTGTGGAATGATATTTATGTTGCCAATAGAATTATCAAAATCAGTCTTAATCGTTGCATTGAAAGATTTATCTTTTGCCCGCAAGCCGTGATAGCAAAGCCTGATATACTCGTCTGTTAATGCATTAATATCTGTTGGTTCTTTTACACCACTTGTGCTTCGGCTGTGTTGCAGCATTCCTTTTACAATGGCATCGGCCCTTTTGCCATGATGGTTTATTCTTTCTTCATTGTCTTTGATGTCTTTTGCAATTGTTTTTACTTCGGTTGTGTTTCCTTTATCAACCTCATCGATTAATTCATCAATTAACTCTGCATTCACCTCCGAAAAATTATTTACAAAATTTAATGGATTTTGAATTTCATGGGCAATTCCTGCAGTGAGTTCTCCCAATGAAGCCATTTTTTCTGATTGAATAAGTTGTGTTTGTGTTGCTTTCAGATCAACAAGTGTTTCTTCCAATATTTTATTTGCTTGTTGCTTTTGCCTGTTGTTGCGAAAGAAAATAAATGCGATGACGCATAAGATGAGCAAACTGGCAAGCAAGATATAGATCTTAATTTTATTTTTCAGTTCAACATTGCTTTTTTCTATGTCCTGCAGGCGTGATTGTTCTCTGGCAGTGATGCCCTGCACCTGCTTGCTTTTTTCTGAGGTGTAAAGTGAATCCCTGATGGCTACTGCAAACTGAAGATACCTGAATGCACTATCAGGTACTTTTGTTTTTTCAAAAGCACGGGACAAGTATTCATAGGCTCTTTGTAGCTGGTCGTTAAAGCGGTTTTTTTGTGACAGGTCAACCGCTTTGTGAGCATAATATTTAGCACTGTCTGTAAGGTTTGTTTCCAGGAAGATCTGCGCCAGGTCATTGTAACTCCAAACAATACCCAAGGTATCTGTAGTGATGGGAGCGTGCAAACTCTGCCTGAGGTATAGCAATGCCTGGTCGTATTCTTTCCGAAGTATGTATGCTTCTCCCAATGTGCCCAATACATAATATGTTTCTTCGGGGTTACCTGTTTTTTTAGCATAATCTATTGCCTGTAATGCACATGACAATGCAGCATCCGGCATACTACTTTGCGCATAAGAGGTTGAAAGATTATTGTAAATACTCGTAAGTCTTGAGTAATTTTTTATTTCTTTTGCGATCACTGCAGCTTTTTCACCATATTCAATATCTTTTCCTTTATCGCCGGCGTAATAATAAGTTGTGCTTAAAATTCTGTAGGCAGACAATACACCATTTTTATCGTGTTTTTTTTCAAAGCGATTAAGTATTTCCAGGCTGGAAGCGAGGGCAGTAATATAATCTCCTGTTTTTGCCAATAGGTCGTTTACAGCCAGTTGAACATAGTCTGCAGTCTCCTCATCTTTCTCCGCCTTTAAATAATTATTCAATGCTGTTACTGTTGCCGTAAAGGTGGAATTGCCACGAATTGAATTGACATAGGTTGTCAACAAAATATTTTTATCTGTTTGTATTTTAGCATCATGGTATTGCTTGATTATACTATCGGGCAATAGCTGTGCAGCAGTTTGCTGTGAAAAAAAAACGGTGATCAGCAGCAACAAGTATTTTTTTATTCTATGCATGAGTAACCGGTAGTTGAATGATAAATGTTGTTCCTTCAGCTTCACTCGTTTCCACTTTTAATTCTCCACCATGTCCCTTTGTAATAATATCATAACTTAATGACAGCCCCAGGCCTGTTCCCTGGCCTGTTGGCTTGGTGGTGAAGAATGGCTGAAATATTTTATCAACAATAATTTGTGGAATGCCGCTACCGTTATCGCTGACTTTAATTTCTACTTTGTCGTGTAGCTTTTTTGTTTGTATAGAAACAATGGGTTCATATTTTAACCCGGCTTCAACAAGCTCAGCCTGACAGGCCTTCTTTTTTTCATCAACTGCATAAAAAGCATTTGTCAATAAATTCAAAACAACTCTCCCAATATCCTGCGGAAAGATATTTATTTTCTGCAGCGATTCATCAAAATCTGTTTTGATTGTAGCGTTAAATGATTTGTCTTTTGCCCGTAAGCCATGATAGCAAAGCCTGATATACTCGTCTGTTAATGCGTTGATATCTGTGGGTTCTTTTGTTGCGCTGCTGCTGCGGCTGTGTTGGAGCATTCCTTTTACAATAGCATCGGCACGTTTACCGTGGTGGTTTATTTTTTCTAAATTTTGAATAACGTCGTTTGCAATTTCTTTGGCATCTTCAAATTTCCCCGCATCCAGTTCCATTTTCATTTCGTCCAATAATTCTTTGCTTACTTCCGAAAAATTATTTACAAAGTTTAGTGGGTTTTGTATTTCATGTGCAATGCCTGCGGTGAGTTCTCCTAGACTTGCCATTTTTTCTGATTGTATGAGTTGGGCTTGGGTGGATTTTAAATTATTGAGGGTTTCTTCTACCGTTGCTTTTTGATGTATTATTTCGTCCCTTTGTTTTTGTAAATGAATATTTGCCTTTTTCCTGTTCCTCATATTTCTATACAATAAAAATGCAATCAGCATAAAAATACCTATACCTGCAAGCAAAGCGTAGATTCTTATTTTACTTTGATAGGATAATTTTTCTTTTTCTATGTCCCGCAAACGCATCTGCTCTGCAAAGCCAAGGTTTTGAAAATCTGCCAGTTTCCTGATCCTGTCTTTGTAAATGCTATCATTGGATAATCTTGTAAGGCCCTGGTATTTGAAAGCACTGTCAAACTCATTTTTAAGCTGGTAAGATTTAAAAAGATTTTCATACACATCGCCCAGGGTAAAAATATGACTGGGTGTAGCTGAATAAAAATAAAGGGCCATGGTTTTGTTTGCATAATAAAGGCTGGAATCTGTATTTTTTTCCTTCAGGTAATAATTACACAATGCAAAGTTTGCCCAGCAAGTATGGCTACTGGCATTGTTGTGCTGAGCAGATTGCATGGCATCATAATAATATTGCCTGGCTTGATCAATTTGTCCTTTTTTAAAATAAATATTTCCCAGTTCAATCAATAAGGCACTTTCGTATTTTTTCTCATCTGTCTGGCGAATATATTTCAACCCTTCAGTGCCGAATATCAATGCAGAATCAGGTTTATTGAGTTTTAGATAGGCACCGGTAAGGTTCAGGTCTGAAACGGCAACTCTCCAGAGGTAGTTTACTCGTTTTGCCGTAACAATGCTTTGTTTAAGGTATAATAACTCCTGCTCCTTATTTTCTGTATTCCGCATCAATGCTGAATAAATTCCCTGGTTCCTTGATAATGCTACATCGTGGTAGGCTTCCTGCGTACTTTTAAAACCGGGAGAAAACATCCATTTACTTTTATTGCCGTCATCTTCTTTAATACGGGAAAAAGCATCTAAAAGGTATTGCAACGAACGGGAATATTGCCCTTTCATAGAAAGCTGGTAACCCAACATACTCAATGCAGAAGCTTCAGCCAGTTTATTTTTATTATTACGAGCAATTAAAAACGCTTTGTTGTAATAAAAAACGGATGTGTCCCGATCATTTTCTGAATAATAATATCCTATTTCCATATTTGCTAAATAGCGCATGGAATCCGTTGTTGCCTTCTGCAAAACTGCAAAAACGCTATCAGGAAAAGAATGCTGCGCTACTGCAAAAAAGGGTACTAAAGAAATTAAAATGAAATAAAAAACTCTCTTCATTTGGCTTAATTAACTTATTGGTAATTCTATAAAAAATGTTGTGCCTTTTTTTTCCTTTGTTTCTACTTTTATTTCTCCGCCATGCACTTTTATAATATCATAACTCAAACTTAAACCCAGTCCTGTTCCTTGTCCGGTGGGTTTGGTGGCGAAGAAGGGTTGAAATATTTTGCCCAACCCTTCCTACTGTCTTGTAGAAAATCTTATTACAACTTTATCTTATTTTTTTATTGGGTGCCTTTGGCGCCGGTGCTTTTTTAGGCGGATTGTTTTTTAATTCTTCCATTACAATTGCTATGGCTTTTTCTAACTGGGGGTCATGACCATTAATTACTTCAATGGGCCATTGTTCTACTTCTACATCTGGCGGCGTACCTATGTTTTCTATGCCAAAACCTTTATCATCAAAAAAGCCAACATTGGGGGCAGTAACAACACCGCCATCAATAAACTCAGGATAACCGAGCACACCTACCAGTCCGCCCCAGGTTGTTTTACCCACAAGTGTTCCCAGTTTTGCCTGGCGGAAAAGATAAGGAAGATAGTCTCCGCCAGAGCCTGCAGTTTCATCTATCAGCATAACCTTGGGACCCTGGATGGATGCATTAGGAGCTTTCTGATCTTTACCATAACGGTAACGCCAGTACGATTGCAAGGGGCGTTTTAGCAGATCAATATAATAGTCTGCTAACTGCCCGCCACCGTTAAATCTTTCATCAACAATAATCCCTGCTCTATTGGCTTGCGGAAAGAAATATCTTTTAAAATATTCATGACCCTCCCCACCTGTATTGGGCACGTATACATAAGCTACTTGTCCATTCGTAGCTTCCTGTACCTTCCGCATATTTCCTTCCACCCAATCCCGGTTACGTAAACCCCCTTCATTGGCAACAGGCACTACTTTAATGGTGCGTTTACTAGCGCCAGCGGCAGAGCTTGCAACGGTAAGTGTGGTTATTTTTTCTGCCGTATTTTCAAAATAGCTGTAGAGGTTTTTATCTGCTGTAACATCAACCCCATTCACCTCTATTATGTAATCGCCCACCTGTACATTTACACCCGGCTCAGTAAGCGGTGAACGCAAATCGGGCGACCAATTTAAACCACCATAGATCTTTTTAATACGAAAACGGTTATTGGCTACATCGTAATCTGCCCCCAATAAACCACCCGGAATAATATCAGGTTTTGTACGCCTGTCCCCGGCATCATCAAACCGGTGATGCCCCACAGACAACTCACTAAACATCCATTGCATTACCCGGTATAAATCATTTGTACTTGCAATATCCGGTAACAAAGCTTCATACTTTTTCTTCATGGCTACCCAGTTAATACCATGCATATTGGCATCATAAAAGAAATCGCGGTTTACCCTCCAGGCTTCATTAAAAATATTTTGCCATTCCTCTTTTGGAGAGATCTTTACCTGCAATAAAGAAGTGTTGAGCATTGCCTCGGGCGTGGGTTTTTGACCGGTGGTAACGATACCCCATTTGCCTTTTATGTTGTATAACATTTTATCTCCTTTGGCAGCTATCGTATAGCTATCAACAGGCATGATGGGCTCCTCTTTTCTTTTCTTAAGGTTATAGCTATTGAGCATAGGGGGAGCAGATGCATGTGGAGTTTCAGCCAGGTAATAGAGTTCACCTTCCTTAGGAACCTGTAAAGACCTATAGTTGCCTTTTGCTATTGGCATAGGAACAATCCTGTTTTGAATTCCATCCCAATCTATTTTTAACCGG
>JBDUCK010000161.1:0-7713 GCA_040003485.1 Ferruginibacter sp.
ATGTCTGAAAAAGAAGCAAAATATTTAGAATATAAATATTTTAATTTAACAGCTTTCAAAAATGGAATTGGAAAAATAAAAACTGTAACAACTACCATACATGATATTGATGAAAATTATTTTAAAGTTGTCGTTGTATTCTTTACAAACGATTCTTTAAATGACATGTTTTATGACTTAGACGATTTTTGCAATATTGCAGGTATAAATTATAGCGAAGAATAATACTACGTACAACATCAGTGTTCCCCTCTGCATCTTAAATAAAAGAACCGCTGCTAATTGTTGTTGAGCTTATGCCATGTGCAGTTGCTCCACAAACAGCAGTGGGCAATAAAAATGCAGCAATTGCGGTAGTAGATAAAGTGTTCAGAAATAAAAAATGGATTGGGCTTAGAGTTTACACCTTTTTAAAAGGTGTAAACTCTAAGAGCTTCCGTTTTATAAATTTTAAACGTTGCTCTAAACATTGAAACCGCCAAGGTTTGTTTCTTATCCGCTGTTATGATTTCAGTATATTTGTTAATATGAATTTAGATAAGGTTAAAATAGAATCGATAAAAAATTATTTCAAGACCAGGCCGGTTTTGAAAGCATATCTGTTTGGCTCTTATCTTCATGGCAATGCAGATAAAGAAAGTGATATTGATATTTTGGTAGACCTGGATTATAGTCAGAAAATTGGATTACAATTTATACAGATGAAAATTGATCTTGAAAAATTGTTAGATAATAAAGTTGATTTAGTTTCTTCAAATGGACTATCTAAGTATATTAAACCGATTGTAGATAGTGAAAAAAGACTGATTTATGCGAAGTGAGCTTGGCGATAAAATCCGGCTACAGCATGTTCTGGATGCAATTGAAGAAATTGAAACATATTTAGTAGAAATTGATTTCTCAATATTCATCAATAATTCAATGATGAGATTTGCTTGCATTAAGCAAATGGAAATAATTGGTGAAGCCAGTAATCATATCTCAGCCGAAATAAAATCTACATTTTCAGATATTAAATGGGCACAAATAGTTGGAATGCGGAACGTATTTGCCCATGAATATTTTGGCATTGACTCAAGTTTAGTTTGGGAAATAATAAAAAATGATATCCCGGAATTGAAAGCAAAAATTAAGCACATTTTAGATTCACTTAACTAATCCTTTTCAGAACAATAGCTGCCACATTTTATAACAACTTTTAATCAGTTCTCATCTACACAATCAGTGTCATCCGCATTTCCATTCCCCTTAATTCTCCTGCTTCGTTAAAATTTCTTTTTTCATTTTTTCCCAAAAGCCATCGAATGTCTGGTGATTTTCTGCAGCCCAGTTTTTGCTAAAGGCTTTTATTTTTTCATTGCGGTCGTCTTTGGAGAGTACAAAAAAACTAGTTATGGCTTCCTTATCATTTTCAAAAGCCATCTGGTTGTAAACCTCTTTCAGCAATTGTTCTTTGCGGATATTGCTGTTGGCAATTTCTATTTCCATATCTTCTCTCAACATTACTTTTTCATCATAACTTCCCGATGGCATCATTGTTTTTGCAATCACCGGCATCAGTTCTATCAGGATTAAAATAAAAACAATTAGATAATAACGGAATTGCAAGGCAGCATTATTTTTTAAAAGATTATTCAATGCTTCTACCCTGGTTAAAAAACCATTATTTAAATAATTGGTAAAATCTTTTTCTGCATTTTTTATTTTTTCCTCTATCTCTTTCAAACCTTTTTCTGCGGCTGCTATTTTTTCAAGGTTGCCTCTTAAGCTAACATGGTAATCACCATCTAATTTTTGATATTCATTTCTTTTGGCAATGGCAATATCTTTTATACCAACCTTACCCGTACCACCACTGCCATCCGTTTCTGCCAAAAAATTATCACGTGCTTTTGCTACATCATTATAATTTGTTGTGTTTTCTTTTTGCAATGTTTCTTTTTGCTGTGTTAATTCATCTTTTTGATTTTTATGCAAAATATCAAGCTCCTGGCGTTTAAGCATTTTTTTCTTTTCATTATCTAAAGAGGTCTGCAGTTTTATTTCTTTATCAAACATATACAACACTGCAGGCTGTGCCATAAATGTGCCGATGGTTAATGCCAGCAAACCTCTAAAAAGCAATGGCGTAAATTTTCTTTTATTAAATTTTGTAATTCCTTTTATCAACGCTCTATCTATAGTTAAAATAATAAAGCCCATAAAAATGCCGAGGGGAATGGCAATAAAAACAGTATCTACAATGGTGCTGAAAAAATACGTCCAGGTAAATGTTGCAAACAGCCAGGTAGCCAGCACTGTCATGCCGATTATGCGATACCTGTTACGGTCTATTACAGAGTCAATTAAGATTTCTTTTTCTGCTGTAGAAAGCCACCATAAAAATTCAGTGAATTGAGAGGGAATATAATTTTCCCTTTGAGACACAGCAATGTTCTTTTCCATTATGATAATTAATTAAATGTTGATAAAGATGAACCGTCGCTGAGTTGAAGTATTGCAAAGTAAATATTCTTAACTAAAATAACGGGGCATGAGGTTTGATATTTTATAAAGGGTTGTACATTAACAGTTTCTTACAAGATTGATTTAAACTATAACGGTGCAAATAAGTCTATTACCTATCTTTGATTATACCCATTAAGATTAAATAAATTATGATGAAGAAAATATACAGCAGTTTCCTTTTAATATTTGCAGCTACTTTGCTGGTTAATGCTCAGGTACCTACCGGTATGGGGAAAAGTGACCCCGATGCAAAAAAAATATTGGATGGTGTAAGTGCAAAATTTAAAAATTATAAATCGGTACAGGCAAAATTTTCTTTAAGAATTGAAAATGCTGCAGGTAAAAATTTAGGTACAAAAACAGGTAGTGTTTACATGAAAGGCAGCAAATACCGGATCAGCGTTACCGGTCAGGAAATTTTTTCTGATGGCAGTAATGTCTGGACATTTGATAAATCTTCTAATGAAGTAACCATTAATAAAATAGACCCGGCTGCCAATTCTATTACCCCACAAAAATTATTCACTAATTTTTACGATAAAGATTTTTTATACAAACTAAACGGGCCGGTAAAATTAAACGGCAAAAGCCTTAAGGAGGTAGAACTGACACCGATAGATAAAACGAAAGCATTTTTTAAAGTGTTGGTATACGTAGATAACGCTTCAATTAATACTACAAAAATTTTTGAGAAAACCGGTAACCGCTATACTTACAGCACAAACAGTTTAATGCCTAATGCCAATATACCAGATGCAATGTTTGTGTTTGATGCAAAAAAATATCCGGGTGTTGAAGTGGTGGATTTAAGATAAGGAACCCCAAACCCCTAAAGGGGCAAAGGGGCTTAGCCTTTAAATATTTTAAAGTTTTTTTAATCCTTTAAGAACAAATCTTGAGGGATTTTTATTTTTAAAAGGAAGCAGCTAATTGGCACATTATCAAATTAGCTAATTTTTTTCCTCTCCCCAGCGAAATGTCTTTATGGGAAGCCCTGCAAGATCAAGCACACGATCTACTACAGTGGCCGCAACCTCTTCTATTGTTTTCGGCTTGCTATAAAATGACGGAGTAGCGGGGCAGATAATGCCGCCAGCCAGTGTAATGGCCTCCATATTTTTTAGGTGAATAAGGCTGTAGGGCGTATCCCTGGCAACACAAATTAATTTTCTTCTTTCTTTAAGAATTACATCAGCAGCTCTTGTAATTAAATCATTGGAAATACCGCCAGCAATACGCCCCAGCGTGCCCATGCTGCAGGGAATAATTATCATAGTATTATACTGCCCCGAACCGGAAGCAAAGGGTGCATTAAAATCATCTTTTGAAAAATAACGTACATCAAATTTTTTATATTCATTATTTTCAAGTTCTGTTTGCCATACCAGTTTTGCATTTTCCGTAATTACCACAGAAATTTCGCTGATATGATCTTTTAACAGCAAGAGTTTTGTTAATAAAACACTTGCATAAATAGATCCACTGGCCCCTGTGACTGCTACTACAATTTTTTGCATTATTTTTCCGTTTATATACAACTAAGCTACTAAACAATTTATTGATGCAAAAGGTTAAAGCGTTTTTACTGGTAATCGTTATTGCCGTTGCGGCATTTTCTTTTAATACAAATGGAAAAGAAAAAATAAACTGGATCACAATTGAACAGTTGAATGAACAGTATTATAAAAATCCAAAACCGATTGTAATAGATGTATATACCAACTGGTGTGGCTGGTGTAAAGAAATGGATCGCACCACTTACAAAAATGATAAGCTTGCAGATTATATCAATCAGCATTATTATGCAGTAAAATATAATGCAGAGTCAAAAGATAGCGTACTCTTTAATAGGATGATGTATAAGTTCAATGATCATTATCAAACCAATGATCTTGCCATGTATTTTACTTTCGGTAAATTAGAATACCCCACTACAATTTTTTTATCTGCCATAGATGCCCGGCCTGCGCCCCTTGCGGGATTTTTGAAACCCAAAGAAATGGAAGGTCCATTAAAATTTTTTGGCGAAAAGGCTGATGCCAGCCAGACTTTTGTAGAGTTTAATAAGAAGCTAAAAAAAGAATGGTAGCCGGTAATGGTCAATAGTCAATAGGTCAATAGTCAATAGCCAATAGCCAATAGCCAATAGGTCAATAGACTAAACTTTGAACCTTTGAACTTTAAACCTTTTAAACTTTCTTCCCCCTTCCTATCGTAAATTGTATTTCATAAATACAATTCTATGCTGCAACGCAGGCTGGGCCTTTTTCAATCTACTGTTTTAAATATGATTGATATGGTGGGTATTGGTCCATTTGTCACCTTACCTATTGTAATGGGATTAATGGGTGGCATGTATCTGTATGCGTGGATAGCCGGGGCTTTGCTTTCACTGGTAGATGCAATGATATGGAGCGAACTTGGGGCCGCCTATCCTTTGGCCGGCGGCAGCTATAATTTTTTAAAAGAAGCTTATGGAAAAAACGGCCCCGGCAAAATGATGAGTTTTTTGTATGTGTGGCAAACGATTATTCAGGCTCCCCTGGTAGCTGCTTCTGCTGCCATAGGGTTTGCACAGTATTTCGTTTACCTGGTGCCACTATATCCATGGCAGCAAAAAATAGTTTCTGGTTGTGTCATCATTTTTGTTACGCTTTTATTATACCGTAAAATTGAAAGTGTAGGTAAAATTGGCGTGCTGCTGTGGATGGGAGTAGTAGCTATTCTCGGATGGATAATATTTGGCGGTGTAAGCAATGGTAACTTTTTACAACCGTTGCATGAAATGACGGGTACCTTTAGCTGGAACACTATTGCCTCTTTCGCATTTGGGCAGGCATGCGTAAAAACTATTTACAGTTACCTGGGTTACTACAATGTTTGTCATTTGGGTGGAGAAATAAAAAACCCCGGACAAAATATTCCCCGCAGTATGTTTATTTCCGTTATTGGCATCGCTGTTTTATATCTCTCGATGAACCTGAGTGTTGGCAGTGTAATTCCCTGGCAGGAAATAAAACATTGGCAGGATACCAATCAGAATAACTTTGTGATAAGCACTTTTTTTGAAAGACTCTATGGCCATACAGCCGCCGTGGTAGCCACTGTTATGATACTATGGGTGGCAATGGCTTCGCTGTTTGCCGTAATGCTTGGTTACAGTCGTGTGCCTTATGCGGCGGCGGCGGATGGCGCTTTTTTTAAAATATTTGCAAAGCTGCATCCAACAAAAAATTTCCCCTATGTATCATTGCTGGTTATGGCAGGGTTTGCATTTGTTTTTAGTTTTTTGTTTCGTATGGGTGATATTATTAGTGGCATTTTAGCCATGCGTATCATGGTGCAGTTTATTGGGCAGGCAGTAGGAGTAATTTTATTGCGCAAAAGAAATGGTACAAAAGAGCTGCCTTATAAAATGCCCCTGTATCCCTTACCGGTAGTATTGGCCATTGCCATGTGGCTGTTTATTTTTTATGCGACAGGTCTTACTATTATCGTAAGTTTTTTAGCGGTATTTGTTAGTGGCCTCTTGGTATATATGGTGCAGGCCAAAATGAAAAAGCAATGGCCGTTTAATTTAAAAGTGGTAAGCAAATTTTAATGTGAAAATAGTTGGGCACATCCCCGCCAAATTGCCCAGGCGGGGTAGGGCTTTCCGCAGTAGTTGGCTGCCACCACACGAGCCGGCGCACATGCCACGCTACTGCTTCCAATCCCTTGCGCACACTAACCGCAGCGTTGCAAGCCCCGAAGCAATGAAGTCCAATTCCCATCTCAGATAATTTCCTTTAGTAAGCCATCAAGATCAAGTGCTTTGCTGTACATGACTACAGTTCTATCCTCATTATATCCCCATTCTGCCTTAGGCCTGTCCCAATAAAGTTCTACCCCATTTTCATCGGGGTCATTCAAGTACAATGCTTCAGATACACCATGGTCTGCGTAGCCGGTAAAAGGATAAGAAGCGTCTTTCAATCTCTTATAAATTAGAGCCAGATCTTTCCTGGTGGGGTACAGGATAGCCGTATGAAAAAGCCCTGCACTATGCAGTGGCGCAGGCTTTGCATCTTTGCTGTACCAGGTATTAAGCCCTATATGGTGATGGTAACCCCCGGCAGAAATAAAAGCAGCCTGGTCCCCATACATGGTGGTTACTTCAAAGCCCAGCAGCCCACAATAAAATTCCATACTCCGCTTAAGATCTGACACTTTTAAATGTACATGGCCAATATGGGTTTGTGCAGGTATTTTATATGACGTGTCCATACAAAATATTTAGGTGTGTTGTTTTATCCAGTTAATTAAATCATCTACCACTTCTTCACGATTAATTTCATTGAGCATTTCGTGACGGCCATCTTTATACAAATGGTAGGTGATATCTTTTACACCGGCTTTTTGCCAGTTGCGTACGAGTTCTAAAAGACCTTTGCCCTGTAATCCCACCGGGTCTTCATTGCCGGCAAAAGCATATACCGGAACATTAAGAGGTACATGTTGAATATTTTCTTTACTAAAAGCATCTTTTATTCCTTTGAACAGGTAATAGAATAGCAGCGCACTGCATACATAGCCGCATTGCTTATCTGCTACATAAGCATCTACTTCTTTTGGGTTTCTGCTAAGCCAGTCAAATGCGGTTCTGTTTGGCTTAAATGCAGTATTAAACTTCTGGAAGGATAATTTATTAATCAAGTCACTTCGGTATTTATCACCGAATATTTTCATTTGCATTTTTGCAACTAAGATACCAATGCCCAACAGCGGGTCTTGCTTACCGTTAGTTGCGGAGAGTATCAAGCCGTCAATGTCATTTCCATGCATTTGAAAATACCGCTGGCAAATAAAAGAGCCCATACTGTGACCCAATAAAAATATTTTTTTTGATGGATGTAATTTTTTTAAATAGGCAATGGCAAGCTGTATATCGGCCACCTGTTTGTAAAACCAATTTGGCCCGGGCTTGCCCAGGTCATTTTCAGTTGTTACAGCCTTGCCATGCCCCCGGTGATCGTGTGCATACACCGCAATACCTTGCTGTACCAGCATTTCAGCAATAGGAGCGTAACGTAATCCGTATTCGGCCATGCCATGGGCTATATGTAAGATACATGAGGGTTCAGCCTCCGGCAGCCAGGCATACACCGGAATCTGATGGCCATCTGCCCCGGTAAGTTGAAAAGATTTTGTTTGCATATTATGAAA
>JBDUCK010000011.1:0-25259 GCA_040003485.1 Ferruginibacter sp.
GTTTTACCATCATCTTTACCATAATTATTTTGGGGCAACACGATGGTCACATCACTTTTATTATTCAGCGAAATATCCCCATCAATTTTTGGTGCAGAAGAATTACCCCCTACGGATACATTTACATCTACAGAAGCAAACCCATAAAACTGGTTATCTATGGCCCGTGGTGCATTTACGAGTATAAAATTATTGGCATTTATATCCAGGTTTATATCATAGTCTGTAAGTGTATTTGAAGAAACATACCCATCAATTTTAATCCTATCGTTCAGTGAGTCGGCAATTATAAATTCCGGTAAAATGATTTTAGGATACTTAAAAACTATTTTTTGATTATTTATAAAATAAGGTGTGCCTACCTGGGCCAGAGTAAATTTTGTAGTATCAAAATCAAGTTCACCCGTCCACTTTGGCTGGGTAAATTTTCCTTCTAGGTTTACATTGCCATGAATACTGCCTGCCGAATTTTTAAGCGCACCTGCGCTGAAAGCTTCGACTGTTTTAAAATCCAGCCGGTTTACTTTTACATCGGCATCAAATTCTTTTTGCTCGTTATTAAGATAATAATTGCCTGCAACGTTTACATCATTACCATTTCCCAGCAGCGTAAGTTTTGCAGCAATATTATTTTCCGATTGTTTTTCTGCCGAGGCGGTAATATTACCTAGCGGGTGCTGCATGATCTGCAGGTTATTCACGCTGGCTGTTCCTGTAAATGCAGGCAAGGCTTTATCAAGATCACTCACAGATGCATTTATATTCAGGATACCTGCAGCAAATAAAGTGTCGCCGCTGGTAAGTGCGCTGATGCTTTTAAGATTGAAATTATCTACATTAATATCTATAGGGCTATTGACTACCAGCTCCCGGCTTTTAATGGATATTTTTGCGGTATCACTGTTAATTAAAAAATTATTTACAATGATACCTTTATCAGAATAACTGATATAATTATTCGATGCCACTTTCCATGGCTCATAATTAAGCAGTAAATTATCTTTTAAGTTATAGGAATATACTTCATCCTTTACATAAGCATCACCACTTATACCAAACCAATCTTTGTTCCTGTTATCTTTTGTAATTGCATTTAAAGCAATACTATCGTGGGCCGCAGCACCACTAATGCTGGTAGCATAAAGAGTATTGGAAGCTGTATGAAGGGTATCAAATGTAAGTGCATAATTTATGCGCTCATTTTTTGAGGCGATGTTTATATTCCCTTTACTGATAGTATTTGCCTGGTACTGCAGATGCGGAATAGTTGCTTTAAAATTAAGTGCACTATCGGTATCTGCAGAGGTATAATTTCCCGAAAAATCTATTGTCTCGTAATCAGTAAGGCCCGGTACCAGACCCGTAAGAACAGGGCTTTTTTTAATGGTTCCGAAAAAAGCCAGTTGCTGATCAGCAATGGATCCGGCCGCAATTGCCTGCGTTGGAAACCGGTAATATTTACTAATGTATTGCTGAAGTGAAACTGCAATTTTATCATAATCAAAAGCGCCGCCTGCATGCACGTCTGCAAATGGCGATAATAAATTAATAGAATCTATACCATTCTGGGAACTGGCAATTAACGATACAGTATCAACACTGATATATTTTTTATCAAGCTGCAGTCTTACATTATCCAGAAACAGGCTTGCATCCAGGCTTCGTGGTGTAAGGTTTTTAGATTGCACTATAGCATAACCGGTAAAATTTAGAGTGTCTTTATACAGATGAAGATTTTGTAATTGTGCCGTATCAACATTAAACGTTCCATTAAGTAAAGGATATTTACCACGAACATCTGCAGATATATTATATGCTAACCGCAGGCTGCTGTCTTTTATATTTCCAATGCTTTCAATTAATCCATTTTTAAATTCAGCATTTACCAGGGCATGCCGGTATGTGTATTTATTATATTGCAAACTGGCCACATCTGCTTTTACAGCAGACCGCATTGTTTTATAATCAAAGCCAATACCCTTAGCGGTAAATGCGCCTGCAACCGTACCCAATACAGTATCCTGTTTTAATAATTTACCAATATTAAAACCCGGCGTGGTAATAAACATATCGTAATTAGCTGCCTGGGGATTCTGCATATTTTTTATAAAACCTTTTATGCTGATGGGGCCATAACTGCTTCCAAGTTTTAAGTCTGTAACAATATTTTGTGTATTGCCGGAAAGCTTGCCTGTCGCGGTTATCCGGTCGGGTAAATTTATCTGTGCCAATGCTGCCGGCGGCATAAAGCCCGATATTAAATTCCTGGTTAAAGTTGCCTGTTGAATATTTGTATTGAATTGTAATTTAGTTGGATCACTTATATTTTTTAAAGAAACTTTTCCGACAAAAGCAAAATCTTTGGCTGTTGTATTAAGGTCTGCATCTAAATTATTTGTTGTTCCTATAAAATGCCCTCGTAGTTTAAATACATCTGGCAGTTGTGCAAGCGCCTGTTGATTGGCAGGAGGAACAAACCGTAATAGATCCTTTTTTAGAAAATTTCCCTGGTCAATAAAAAAATCGTAAGAAAACTTTGCAGGGTCTGTAAGATTATAAAGCGTGCCTCTGCCGCTGAGGCTTGTACCCGATAAACCACTTAGCTGCAAATAGGGAAGATATAGCCGTTGCAGGTTGCCTCTTAATTCTGTATTTATATTTAGATGTTGGTTGGTAAAGGAAGCCGGGGGAAAAGATTTTTTTAAAGAAGGTATCAGCAGGTACAGATCATTAAAATCTATTACAGAATTGGCAAGTGTTGCAGCTACTAAACTATTTTGCGGAGTTTTTGTTATGGCGGCTACACTATCAAAAGTTAGTTGAAAAGATTTTTGAATTAAGCTCTTGGGTGTTTTTAGGTAAAGATCAGTTGCGGAAAGCAGTGTATCTGTAAACATAAAGTTTACATGAGTGGTATCCAGCTTAAAGCCACACTTATCATTAAAAGTAAATTGTGTTACCTGTGCCCGGGTAGTATCTTTTGAAAATTTGAAGGCTGCAACCGCAGCATTTAAATCCTTAATGTCAAGGTGAGAAAAATCAAGGCCGCCTGCTGCCGCTATATTATTGTCGTCATATTTTATTTGTGAGTTGCCAATATTTAATTGCTTTGCTTCAAACAACCATGGCGCAGTAACAGCTGCTGAATCATTTACAAGAGCAGGTATTTTCTTTGGCTGAGAAAAACTAATGACAGAACTATCCATCAATAAACTATCTACTATTCCGATAGATTGATTTAAATTGAATAAAGCATTTGTAACAGCAAGCTGGGTGATATTATTTGTATAATGCAGGCCGGTAACTTTATTATCCACCAATATATTTATATCTCTCAGGCTAATATTTTTGGCCGTGAGATATAGTCCGTAAGTACTGTTTGTAGTAATGCTGTCAGTTAAAATTTTTGTAATATCCGGAACAGTGGCTTTGTAGGTATTCATTATAAAATCTACACCGCCTGCATAAAATTTATCAATTCCGAAATTCACCCTGTCCGGTTGAAATTTATTGAGTGTCACATCCAGAGTTTTTATCCTTGCTGAAAAATCGTTTCCTGCAAATTCATCTTTAAATTTTAATGCAACATTATCAAAGATGAGCCTGTCTAAAGTAAGTTTAAGTTCTGCTGTATCGGGGATAGCAGTAGTGGATTTATTTCCGGTAAAAGCATTAACGACAAATTGATAATTAAAAAAAGAATCTGCCTGCCCCCGGTTAATATTTAAAATAATATTCTTAAAAACAATTTTTTGAATGTCAGTATTACCAAACACCAGTTTTATCATGTTAAGATCCACAGATAATTCTTCGCCATAAAGTAAGCTGTCGTTTTTCTGATCTTCTATATAAACATTTTTTATTTTGAGCCACTGCGGTAAACTATAATCTACAGCACCGATAGACACTTTTGTATGCAGTTTATTTTCAAGATAACTTACTACCTGATTACGTACAACTCTTTTACCGACCGGAAGATTTATGAAAATAAGCGACAGTAAAACAAGCGTAAAAATGCCCAGGAAAATATAGAGCACTACCCGGGCGATTTTCTTAAAAAGTTGTTTCTTAGCTGTCATGTAAAAATCCGGATAAGAGGTTCTTATCATTTAATTAAACCTCCAAGATTTATCCGGTTCTAAGATAAGAAATTTCTGTGCCTTTTTTTAAGCATTGCTGATAACGCTTTTGCAGCCCCAACATTTAAAATCTCAGTTTTGCTTGTAGAAGATATTCCCCAAAAACCCACTGGATAATTTACACGGCTTCCAAGCCCAGGGATTTTATAACTAATTATTTTCTAATATTTTCATTATTATTTTTTCATCAGCCGTAAGATCGGCCTTGTTATCATCCACCTCAATTTTATCCAATTGTGCAAAATATTTATCAATACTTTTATTTTCATACAGAGAAATAATAAGCGGATGTACATAATATTTTTTACAAACAGTTCTTGTATTTCCCAGGTGCTTTGCGACGGTATCCAACGCGGCAACAATATTTTTTTTTGCTTCTGTATCATTTTCTGCAAGGCCTATTTCTTTAAAAGCTAAAAAAGCATTTACTGTTCCCGCCCAGGTTCTGAAATCTTTTGCCGTAAAATCTTCCTGGCAAATATTTTTTAAATATTCATTTACCATTCCCGAATCTACCGAGTGCCTGTTATGTTCTTCGTCATAATATTGAAATAATTCTTTTCCCGGAATATCTTTACATTTTTGAACAATGCCGGCAAGGCGATTATTTTTTAAATTGATATCATGCTGAACTCCTTTTTTTCCTTTAAAGGAAAATTTTACGGTACCGCTTTTAATATCTACATGTTTGTCTTTAAGCGTAGTTAAACCAAAAGAGCCATACAGTTTTTCATACACATTATTTCCCACCCTGATATTTGTTCTTTCCATAAGGCTTATAATTGTGGCCAATATTTTTGCCTGCGGCAAACCGGGAAGTGACAGATCTTTTTCTAACTGCAATCTTATCGTAGGTAATACTTTTCCAAATTTCAGCATGCGGTAAAACTTGGTGTGATTTCGTAACGTATTCCAGTGAGGATGGTAGCGATATTGTTTTCTTTTTTTTATATCAATTCCGGTTGCCTGTAAATGGCCATTTTGTAAAGCACATATCCAAACATCTTCCCAGGCCGGCGGTATTACCAGGCTTTTAATTCTTTTTATTTCTGCCTTATCCTTCACTTTTTTTTCCTGGAATAGGTAGGTAAAACTATCGCCGCTTTTTTTTCTTACAATGCCGGGCACAGCATCAGATATATATACAAGGTGTACCGCCTCAGCCGTTTTTACCGGATCGTTTATTATTTTTTTAAGCTGGGTTTTGGATAGGTCTTCAATAACTTCAATATTATCTGTCATTTTTTCGAGTTTAAAATTCAGCAGAGGTGATGTAAATATTTAAAAAACTTCTTAATTTTATAACGGCATTATTACCTTATGAAATTTTAATGCCTGAATGCAGCTAAACGAAATAAACAGTTGCCTTCTGCTATATCCTACTCAGCATGAGGAATTCCCTCCACGAAAAGTCAAAAAATATTAAATAAATCTCCTGTACAGAAAACCCCGTATCTAAAATTAATTTGGTATACCGTTTGAATTTTACTAATAACCTAAATAACTTCACATGCAACACCTTGACTCTAATTTGGCATTTCTACAGGAAAAAATAAAGGACATTAAAGTTGCTTTATTCAAATCAGAAATGAATTCTGAACTACAGCTTCCTAATAATGTTATTGAAACACTCAAAGTGGAAGAAGACGGATATATCTGGTTTTTTACGTCCTGCAATAATGAGCATGCCAGAAACATTGACCGTTCTTTTTACGCCTATCTTGATTATTATAGAAAAGGAACTGACTGCCGCATACAACTTAGTGGCAAAGCTATTATAATGGAAGATGACGGCGGAGATTTCCTTACCATAAGTAACTATAGTAAATCAACGGCCGGAAGATTAGTGCTTGTAAAAATGAAAATTATGCAGGCTGAATATTTTGAAAATAAGCAATCGCTGAATTTATCCTGGAAAGAAAAAGTAATCGGAGCATTCAACCATGTATTTTTTCCTGATGCACACCGGGTTTATGATTTCAATTAAAAAAAGGAATAAATATAGCACACGAACTGATAAAAAATCCCCGGTAGTGCCGGGGATTTTACTTTTATTTACTTTTAAATTTTCTAATAGCTTCCCTGGAAAAAGTACTAAGAATAAGTTTGCCACTGATAGCTGCACGCTCTGTTAGCAATGTATCCCAGTGGGAAGTATCTTTCCAGAATATATTTTTTAATTCTGCCATGGCTGCAGGGTTAGCATGCGCCAGGTTATTGGCCAGCCTGAATAAAGCTTCATCCATGTTTTCAATATTTTCATGTACTTCGGCAAACAGCCCTTTCTTTTTAGCCCACTCGCTGTTGCGCCACATGCCGGCATCAATAGCTAATGCTGCAAACGCTGCCATACCAATTTTTCTTTCTACCACCGGGCCTACTACAAAGGGGCCAATGCCGATAGCCAGTTCACTCAGTTTTATTTCAGCATTATTGGTTGCAATTGCATAATCTGCTGCGGCTGCTAAACCTACCCCACCTCCAACACACTTACCTTGTATGCGTGCAATAATAAATTTAGGACACTTGCGCATGGCATTTATTAAATTGGCAAACCCGCTGAAAAACCGCAAGCCTTCTGCTTCTGTTTGTATGGCCACGAGTTCATCAAAAGAGGCGCCGGCACAAAAAGATTTTTCGCCGACACTTTTTAAAATGATCAGCTTTGTTTCATCATGCGTACCTGCAAAATGAATTTCTTTTGTAAGGGCGTCTAAAATTTTAGCAGGTAAAGAATTGCTTTGCGGATGAAAAAATTCTATGCTTGTAATGCCGGCATGTGTTTCAGATTTTACATAACCTTCCTGTATTTGCTGTATCATTGATTTATTGCTTTATATTATTTTTCATTTGTACCATGGTAAGTATAGTAGCCACCCCAGCTATTTCCTCTGTATCATCAAATATTTCTACAAACCATTTTACAATACCTTTTGGTATATCCTGGCCTTTTATAAAAGGGATATCAGGGTTTACTTCTTTTAACTCCTGTGCTGTTTTTTCTTTGCAGGTAAAACGAATATAAATGGACGTGCCCGGGTAAATGGGTTTTGTGAAACGCAACTCATCTATACCATAATTGAGGAGAACGGGATTTTTTTTAAAACTATCAACAAACAAACCTGCTGCTGCACTCATAATAAAATAGCCGTGTGCTACCTGTTGCTCAAACATGGTTCCATCAAAATCAGTTTCTGTAAGATGCGCATAAAAATGATCACCACTCAAGGCTGCAAATTTATTAATGTCCTCAGCGGTAATTAACCTTTTTTGGGTAACAACCTGGTCCCCTATATTCAGTTCTTCAAAATATTTTTTAAATGGATGTTTTGTCTCAACATTTCCTTTTGCGTATGGTTGATAAACATTACTTATAGCTGTTATCATTGTTGGGGAACCCTGTACGGCAGTACGCTGAAGGTAATGTTTTACCCCACGCAAGCCGCCCATTTCTTCGCCACCCCCGGCCCGGCCGGGGCCACCATGAACCAGGGACGGTAATGGCGAACCATGCCCTGTACTTTCTTTTGCACACTCATTATTTAACACCAATATTCTTCCATGATGCGTAGCGGCGCCAATTACATATTGTTTTGCTATGGCGGTATCTGCAGTTACGATAGAGGAACATAAACTTCCTTTACCTTTTTTACTTAAAGCAATAGCTTCTTCAATATTTTTATAAGGCATCAAAGTGCTTACCGGGCCAAAAGCTTCTACGTTATGTGATTCTTCTGTGGTAAAAGGATTTTCATTCAGCAATAAAAGCGGGCTTAAAAATGCGCCTTCCCTGGCATCTGCATCTATCACTGCAACACTATCCAGCGAGCCATAAATTATCTGGGAAGAGGCTAATAATTTTTGCACCTGGCTTAGTACTTCCTGTCGCTGCTCAAGCCCAGCCAATGGCCCCATCCTTACTTTTTCATTCATTGGGTTTCCAATAACTGTTTTGGCCAGTTCTGTCAGCAAGGTTTTTTGAACTTCTTCTATTTTATTCTCCGGCACAAAAATACGCCGTATGGCAGTACATTTCTGCCCTGCTTTTACCGTCATTTCTCTCTTTACTTCTTTTATAAAAATATCCCACTCTGCATCACCTGGTTTTACATCAGGGCCCAATACAATACAGTTCAAAGAATCTGCTTCCATATTAAAAGGTACGCTCTCTGCCAGTATATTGGGGTGTGATTTTAATTTTAATCCGGTAGATGCAGAGCCGGTAAAGGTTACAACATCCTGCGAATTTACATGGGATAAAATATTGCCTGCGCTTCCGCAAATTAATTGAAGCGCCCCATCCGGCAAAATGCCGGAAGCAACAATTTCTTTTACAACGGCTTCGGTTAAATAGCAGGTAACAGTTGCCGGCTTTACAACTGCGGGCAGGCCTGCCAGTAAGTTTACGGCAATTTTTTCCAGCATGCCCCACACGGGGAAATTATACGCATTTATATGAACGGCTACGCCTTCTTTTGGTACCAGGATATGGTGACCCATAAAAGTATTGCCTTTGCTTAATGCTATCGGATCGCCGTCAAGGCAAAAAGTTTCGTCGGGTAATTTTCTACGTAGTGACGCATTGGAAAATAAATTGCCTATACCACCCTCAATATCTATCCAGCTATCTACCCTTGTAGCCCCGCTCTGGTAACTGATGGTATAAAATTTTTCTTTATGCTTCATCAGGTGAAGGGCCAGGGCACGCAACATTCGCCCTCTTTGCTGAAAGGTCATCTTACGTAAAGCCAGGTTACCTACCTGCCTGCCATAATTCAATATTGCTTCAAAATCGAGCCCGGCAGAAGTGGCTGCAGTAAAGGCTTTTCCCGTAACAGCATTGTACAATAACTGACCATCTCCATCTCCTTCAATCCAATTTCCGGTAACATAATTTCCAGTTTTTTGCATTATTTTTAATTGTTGGAACAAAGCTAAGCAATGATAATAAAAAAGATGCCTGTATAATTATATCAATAGCAGGAAGTTTAAAAGCCTGTGCCTGAAAAATTTACCCTTTATTCTTAAATTTATTTATGATGAAAAAAATACTATTTGCCTTAATCATTCTTTCTTCCTGCAAAACGACCCATACCAATAATGCGGCCTGTAAGGGAGAAGCTATTAAAGATTGTATGTGTACAATGATATATAAACCTGTTTGCGGTTGCGATGGCAAAACTTACAGCAATGCCTGTGTGGCAAAATGCGCAGGGGTAAAAAGCTGGACAGAAGGAGAATGTACGGTTAAATAAAATTATACTACCAGTTCAAACTGGCGAAGATGATGCATAACATGCTTGTAATGCAGCAATACCCACTCTTCAAAATTCAACATACCAAACACAGGGTGCAGTGTTTTTCTACCGGGCTCATTTTTAAAATACCGGATAAAATTTTCTACAGCCTCTTGTAGTTTTTCAATTGCAACAGAAAGTGATGGATAATTTATTGGCAGAGGCTCTTCACCTAAAACCGCAGCCGGCGCTTTTGTATTTTCCCTGAATTCCTTATCGCTGAATAAAAATTCTTTATACTTAGGTAGGTGTTCTTCAGGCGTAACAAGATCAAATTTTAATTTTTCTATTGATACATTAAAAAATCCTATCACATGCTCTATCATCTGCTGCGCATTCATTTTCCCCCACCTGGCTTTAGCATCTGCAGAAACATTGTTCAGCAATAAGAACATTCCATTTTTTATAAAATGCAGTTTGTCATTCTCCATAAAAAGCTATTAAAAAATCAGGCTTTAAAGCCTGATTTACCCGTTATATTTTTTATATCCTGCTGTCTATTTCTTTGCATAGACCCTCATAAATTTCGTCAATTGTACCTTCACCTTTTACCAATACCACTTTATCAAATTGTTTATAATATTCTGCCACCACAGCTGTTTTGGTGCGGTATTCTGTAATTCTTGCCCTTATTATCTGCTCATTCGTATCATCGCTGCGGCCGCTGGTTTCGCCACGCTTTATCAACCGCTTTGCCAGTTCTTCTTCACTTACATCAAGCGCCAGCATTACCGCAATAGCTTCTTTTTTAAATTGTAATAATTTATCCAGCGCTTCTGCCTGTGCCGAAGTTCGTGGAAAGCCATCAAATAAGAAACCTCTTACCTGCGGGTTTTCATCTAAAGCTGAGCTTATCATTCCAATTACAACTTCATCAGGCACCAGTTGCCCTTTGTCCATAAAATTTTTCGCAGCCTGGCCAAGCGATGTTTGCCTGTTTATTTCGGAACGTAGTAAATCGCCGGTGCTAAGGTGTTTTAAACCATACCTGGTAATTAATTTTTCGCTTTGCGTTCCTTTTCCACTGCCCGGTGGGCCAAAGAGTATTAAATTGAACATAGTTTCTTGCTAAACTTATTGTAAATGAAACGAATGTTTTATAAATGTGAATATGTGCAAATGTAATTAAGCATTCTTAAAACTCAAGTTTTTCAATAAACGCATTATATCATAATATCAAAACCATATTTATTAGTAAATATAGCAAGGTAAAATCTTTAACGCACCAGGCCCGACATAGAAAAACTGCATTATTTATGTCTTTTTAGATGGAAGAAAGATCACAGCAGTAACCCTGTTTTGAATTGAAACAGGTAATGAATTACTTTTGCTACCCGGATAACAACTTTTAATTTTTAATTTTTTTTATGAACTCATTAATACTAAGCCAATTGGCAGAAACCCTGATTGGATCAGAGATTGTAAAGCTGGGGGGCATTATTAAGGAAAAAATAAGCCAGGGTGAAAATATATATAATTACACAATTGGGGATTTTGATTCCTCACAGTTTCCCATACCTGAAGTTTTAATGAATGAAATTATACAGGCATATAAAGAAGGATATACTAATTATCCTGCTGCAGCCGGAGAACTGGATTTAAGAAAAGCGGTTGCTTCTTTTATTCTCCGTAATGAAGAACTGACTTTTACCTCAGAGGAAATTTTAATTGCTGCCGGTGGCCGGCCGCTTATTTACGCACTTTTTAGAGCTATTATAGATAAAGGCGACAAAGTTATTTATCCCGTACCCAGTTGGAACAACAACCACTATATTCATTTTACAGAAGGAAAACATATAAAAATTGAAGCTACAAAAGAAAATAATTTCATGCCTACGGCTGAGCAGATAAGACCACATATAAAAGGGGCTACTTTGATTGCGGTGTGCTCACCATTAAATCCTACAGGTACCATATTTAAAAGAGAAGAACTGGAAGCCATATGCGATTTAATTATACAGGAAAATGCGGAACGAAAAAAGGAAGAAAAAAAACTATACCTGATGTACGACCAGATATACTGGACACTCACATTTGGTGATAACCAGCATTACAATCCCATATCGTTAAGGCCTAAAATGAAAGACTATACCATCTTAATTGATGGTATCAGTAAAGCTTTTGCATCTACCGGCGTTAGGGTTGGCTGGGCTTTAGGCCCTGCCGAAATAATTGCAAAAATGCGTGCCATTAACAGCCATGTTGGTGCGTGGGCTCCCATGGCAGAACAAAAAGCCGTGGCAAAATTTTTAGTACAGCAGGATGAAGTAATTAGATATCTCGGGCATTTTAAAAAAGAAATTGAAATACGCCTGACGGATATTTATAAAGGATTTAAACTACTGAAAAAGGATGGATTTTCTGTGGATGCCATTACCCCGCAGGCCGCTATTTACTTAACCATACAAATAGACCTTGCAGGAAAAAGAACCACTGATGGCACCCTGATTAAAAACCAGGAAGAAGTAACAGCCTATATTTTAAATGAAGCCAAACTGGCTATAGTACCTTTTTATGCATTTGGTGCAGATAAAGAAAGTAGTTGGTACAGGCTTAGTGTAGGCTGTTGCAAAAAAGAAGATATCTCTGTGATGCTGGGAAAATTGAGAAAAGCTTTAGAAAAATTAGCCTAGTTCTTGTTATTTAAAAAAACGAAAGGCTTTTCTTTTTGCAGGCGGAAAAAGTTTTTAATTTCAAAATCTTTAGTGATTATTTTATACTTATTCAGGTCCATCACTTCATGTGCTTTTACCACATTATCTAACCGTTCTACCGTAAAAAGTAATTCATGCAACAACTCTACCTCATGCTCTATGGCTTGAGGTGTCATTAATTCCTGCTTGAACATTACTAGTAGATCTCGGTTGGATTTGTTCATAAAACCCATGGATTTAGTTCATTACTTATAACCTACCATCCCTTGTTTATTAGGGCAGCCGCATTGTCCTTTTTTAGAAGAAGAACAGCCGGTAGCAATTAAACAGGCGGTAATTAAAAGTAATGATGAAATTTTTATTATCTGTTGCATAAATTCAAGTTACAAATTAAACTATTTTCACAAATAAATATTGTACTATTTTAATGAATGATAAAAAAATTAACAAAACGGCTCATAAATTAAGGGTGCTGGTGGCTCCTTTAGATTGGGGCCTTGGTCACGCTACCCGTTGTATTCCCATCATTCAATTATTAATAAGCAGGAATATTGAAGTAATAATAGCCGCCGACGGTGCCGGCGCTTCGTTACTAACAAAAGAGTTTCCTTCGCTTACCATCCTGCCTTTAAAAGGCTATAAAATTACTTATGGCACCCAAAAAAACTGGTTTTTTATAAAAATGCTTCTGCAATTTCCTAAAATAGCTGCTGTTATTAAATACGAAAAAAACTGGTTAAAAAATGTAGTTAAAGATCATCAGCTTGACGCCGTGATATCTGATAACCGTTTTGGATTACAACATACCGGCATCATTTCTATATACATAACACACCAGCTTTTTATAGAAACGGGCAACATTATTTTAGATAAGATCGCCCAAAAAATTCATTACCGGTTCATTAACCGTTATGATGAATGCTGGGTTCCTGATGCAGAAGGAAATATAAACCTTGCCGGTAAACTATCGCATCCAGAAATCAAACCACAGGTTCCCGTTAAATACCTGGGCAGCTTATCAAGGTTTAAAAAAGTAGATATACCAAAGGAAAATGATTTGCTGATCATGTTATCCGGTCCCGAACCTCAACGGACTATTTTTGAAAGTATATTACTTAAACAAATTAAGCAGCTTGATTTATTAACCGTAATAGTAAGAGGATTGCCTGCCGAAAAAGAAGAAGTAATAATCTTTGAAGGCGGAATTAAAATGTTCAATCACCTGCCTGCCGAAAAATTAGCAATACTTATACAGCAATCAGATTTGATATTGGCAAGAGCCGGTTACTCCACAATAATGGACCTGGTTGCGCTGGGTAAAATTGCTGTATTGGTGCCTACTCCTGGCCAAACAGAGCAGGAATACCTGGCAAAATATTTAAAAGATAAGAAACTTTTTTTTACAGCAGATCAGCATAATTTTTTGTTGAAAGAAGTACTGGATGAGGTTGCCGCATTTAATTTTACCCAAGTTGTTGCTTTACCATCTACACTTAAAAAACAAATTGATGAATTGCTGGAAAAAATAAATATTAAGGCTTCGCAATGAATAATCCTTTGCTGTTTTTTTTGCCGGCATTTACTATACTACTACTATTGGCTGCATGAAAAAAACAATTTATTTTTTTTGAAAAAAGGGGCAGGTAAGAAATTATATCCTTAAAGCTTAAAACTCCTTCACAAAAAATAACCTGCTTTATTTTGTTTTTAACCAAAGCATTTTTTGGTGTATTTATTCTTCCAATGCAAACATTCTTGTCATGATCATTTACAGCCAGCCGTCCACAAATAATTACCGGCGGAGCTGCATATTTTAATAAATGAATCAATTCATTAAATTCATGGTGGCTGGCAGCTACCGCAGTATGTTGGGACGTGATTAACTTTTTACCAGAGAAAAATTGTTTAAGAAAAAACAGTTTTAAAGATGCTAATTCCTTGCTGAAAAAAATAGCCTGCAGCATAAAGAAACGGGTAATTTTTTTTTCAGTATAATGTTTTATCACAAACAATTTCATGGCACCGTAAAAATGGTTTATATAAGTACCGGATAATTTTTGTGTGCTTTCGCCTTTAAAGTGAAGAATAGTAGTATCAGCAAAATAATAATTTTTAAGCCCGGCTTTTTGTATGCGGTAACTAAGGTCTATATCTTCTCCGTACATAAAAAAACTTTCATCAAATCCCTGTGTTTTTTCAACCGCTTCTTTGCTTAACATCATAAAAGCGCCAGCCAGTGCATCTACTTCATTGGTCGTATTCTGCGGAAGATGGCCGGCATAATACCTTGCAAAAAATTTAGATGAGGGAAACAGTTTTGCTAGGCCCGCCAGTTTAAAAAATGAAGCCATCGGCAAGGGTAACGAGCGTTTGCTTTCTTTTAAAAAAATGCCCGAAGCATTTATCATGCGTACACCAACAGCGCCACAGTTAGGGTGAATTTTACAAAAATTCAAACATTTAGTAAAACAGTCTTCTGGAATAATTGTATCGGGATTGAGAAATAAAATATATTCGCCCATCACCTCATTAAGCACACTGTTGTTGGCTTTTGCAAAACCGGCATTAACTATACTCCATTTAAAAATGACACCCGGAAATTTTGGTTCCAGGTATTCTCTGCTGCCATCGGTGGAATTATTATCTACTACAAAAATTTCAGCATCAATTCCTAAGCATGCTTTTTGTACAGAATACAGGCACTGCTCTAAAAAATATTTTACATTGTAGTTTACTATAATGATGGATAATTGCAAAAGATTTATTTAGGAACGAAATACGATTATTTATAGCAAATATTAAAATTGAAAAATAGTAAGGCTGTTATAAAAATTTAATTCAATTCATCAGATCTTTCGGGCAGTTTGTCATACTCGCCTTTTAAACTATAATATCCAAATATCATCAGCCCAATGGCAATAGGCGTAAAGATGGTAATAATGATGATCCATGGAATGGGTTTATTAATATCTTTTGTGCCGGTGCTGCTGATATTATGAACAGCGCCTGCTATTAAAAAATAAACGACTACCGGTGCAATAATCATCCATACCAAACCCATTATTCTTTTAAACTGGTTCATAAAAATTGATATTAGTCAAATAATTCTTTATCCTTTTTATTATTAAGATACAATGCACCGATTACAAAACATAATGCTGCTACGCCGATAGGATACCATAAGCCCACCAATGGATCGCTTGTAAAAGTGGTGGAAAGCAGGGTGGCAATGAACGGCACCAGGCCACCAAAAACGCCATTGCCAATATGATAAGGCAGGCTCATAGAAGTATAGCGGATTTTTGTAGGAAATAATTCAACCAAAAATGCTGCCACCGGCCCGTACACCATGGTTACAAAAATGATCATCAGCCAGGTAAGAAAAATAAATTTGATGTAGCCTGATTTATTAAGTTCTTTATTGATATAAACCGCATTTTTATTACTTTGAACTATACGTTGTAATGTATCTCCGCCATTATTTAAAGTATCCGTGATCACCGTGGTAAATTTTAATTTATCCATAGTTTGATATTGGGTTGATATCTGCAATATTGAATCTGAGCCATGCATGGATATCTTTTGATCTTCTTTAATAAAACTGTATTCTTTTTTCACCCATTCCTTTACATTCGTATCTTTTAAAAAAACAGAAAATATCGGCCGGTAAAAAATAACGCCCAATAACATTCCTAAAAGCATGATCCATTTTCGGCCTGCTTTATCACTAAGCCAACCAAAAAAAAGAAAAAACGGCGTCGCAAATACAATAGCCCATAATAGTATGGAACGGCTCTGCATAAATTCTAACTTACAAGTATTTTCTAAAAAAGATTGAGCATAAAACTGCCCGGTGTACCAGATAACGCCTTGCCCCATTACTGCCCCAAACAAAGCCAGCAAGACCATTTTGAAATTCGCTTTATGCCCAAAACTTTCTTTTAAGGGGTTTACAGATGTTTTATTCTCTGATTTTAATTTTGCAAATACAGGCGATTCGTTCATCCTTAACCGGATGTAAATAGAAACACCCACCAGTAAAATGGAGATCCAGAACGGATAGCGCCATCCACCCCATTCGGCATTAAATGCTGAATCGCTCATGTTTGATTTTACGCACATAATTACTCCCAATGCAACAAATAAACCCAGTGTAGCCGTGGTTTGTATCCAGGCGGTAAAATAACCACGCCTGTGTGCAGGTGCATGTTCGGCTACGTAGGTTGCGGCGCCGCCGTATTCTCCACCCAAGGCAAGGCCCTGTACCAGGCGTAATAATAAAACCAGTAAAGGTGCTGCAATACCAATCGATTTATAAGAAGGTATTAGGCCTATTAAAAAAGTAGAACCACCCATTAAAACCAGCGTTAAAAGAAAAGTGTATTTTCTACCGGTAAGATCTCCCAGCCGGCCAAAAACCAAAGCGCCAAAAGGGCGAACTAAAAAGCCAGCGGCAAAAATTGCCAGCGTACTAAGTAAGGCCGCTGTATCATTTCCTTCAGGAAAAAATTGTGTAGAAATAGTTTTAGCCAGCATACCGAAAATGTAGAAATCGTACCACTCAATTAAAGTACCTAACGAAGAAGAAAAAATTACTTTACCAATTCCCTTTGTAGCATTTTCTTTTATCATATGCAAACAGTTGTAACGAAAGATACAAAGTTTTCAGCCTTACAAAACCTGATTGTTGGCCGTATATAAATTTTTTTCAGGAATTTATTTCTTAATTAAAATCCTTGTGAAAAGCACTACCGCCTTCATCATTCATTCCCCTTTCACTTTATTATCTTTGCGGCATGTTAAAAACAACTCTGGTAAATGCGGTAGAGGCAGGGGCCGCACAATTGCAACATTTTTTTAATGGGCATTTTAAAATATCCAATAAAGAGGGTATTAACAACCTGGTTACAGAGGCCGATCATGCCGCAGAAAAAGCCATCATTGATGTTATTCAGAAAGAATATCCTGATCATTTTATATTAAGCGAAGAAACCGGCGAAATAAAAACTTCCAGTGAATATAAATGGATAATAGATCCTATTGATGGCACTGTGAATTTTGCAAATGGCATCCCATTGTGCTGTGTAAGTATAGGCCTGGAAAAAGATGGTAAAATGCTGATGGGTGCAGTTTATAACCCTTTAATGAATGAATTTTATTTTGCACAGAAGGGTTTTGGTGCTACGCTGAACGATAAAAAAATAGCAGTAAGCACTAAGACCGAAGTTATAAAAAGCTGCCTGGTTACCGGATTTCCCTATACTTATTTAGATGCACCAAATGGCCCGATACAGGTATTTGAAAAGCTGATACGCAAAGGCGTACCTGTAAGAAGATTGGGCAGTGCGGCCATTGATCTATGCTGGGTGGCGGCAGGCAGGTTTGATGGTTTCTACGAACATAAACTGCAGGCCTGGGATAGTGCTGCAGGTTTTTTACTGGTAGAAGAAGCAGGAGGTAAAGTAACCGATTTTGATGGTAATTATTTTTCTCCATATCAGCCGCATATTATTGCCACAAACGGTTTAATACATGACGAATTAGTGGCGGTAGTAAATGGTGGGCAAGTAAAATGAATTGGCGGATACTTAGACAGTTATTAAACTATTTAGTCCTTAAGAAAAAATCACACATGGAAGAACGTACAGAAATATCAACTCTTGGTGAATTTGGTTTAATAGACCACCTTACCAATAATAACGAAATAAAAAATGCCTCTACCCTTTTAAGTATTGGAGATGATGGCGCTGTGATAGATCATTTTGGCAGGCAAACAGTAATAAGTACCGATCTGTTGCTGGAAGGTATTCACTTTGATCTCTCCTATACACCACTAAAACATTTAGGTTATAAATCGGTGGTGGTAAACGTGAGCGACATTTATGCAATGAATGCTACCCCAACGCAGATTGTTATGAGCCTTGCCTTCAGCAACAGGTTTAGTGTAGAAGCGCTGGATGAATTTTATTCCGGCGTATATGCTGCCTGCGAAAGTTACGGGGTAGATCTTGTAGGAGGCGATACAAGCACGTCACAACGTGGCTTTGTAATAAGCATAACCGCTATTGGAGAAGTGGCGCCTGATGGTTATGTAAAGAGAAGCGGTGCAAAACCCAACGACCTTATTTGTGTGAGCGGAGAATTGGGTGGCGCTTTTTTAGGCCTCACTTTACTGGAAAGAGAAAAGAAAATATTTGAGACAACCGGTGCCCAGCCAGACCTGGAAGGACAGGCCATTATTGTAGGCCGGCTGTTGAAACCGGAAGCCAGAAAAGACATTATAGAATATTTTGCAGAAACTGAGATTAAGCCCACCAGCATGATAGATATCAGTGACGGATTAAGCAGCGACCTGCTGCATATTTGTAAACAAAGCAATGTGGGTTGTGTATTGTACGAAGAGAAATTGCCATTGAATGATGAAGCAAAAGAGTTTGCTTATAAATTACAATTGGACCCTACCGCCTGCGCCCTTAGTGGGGGCGAAGATTATGAATTATTATTTACAGCAGCCCAAACAGATTTTGAAAAAATAAAAGTAAATCCTTCCATCAGTATTATCGGGTACATTACCGAGGCTACTGAAGGCAAAAATATTATTACCCGTGGCGGCAATAAACATGCATTGGTAGCCCAGGGGTGGAATCATTTGAAATAGTTTCTGGTTTTACTTATTGGCAGATTTCTAAAACAAATTTTAATAAAAAAACCGTAGCGTTTAACTACGGCTTTTTATTATTTTATCCTGAAGTTTATTTATGCTTTTTAAAAAGATTATTAAAAATAGCTGTGCCATAAGCTTTTATTTTATCAGCATTATTGTATACCGTGTTGCTGGCGGTAAGCCTTATAGCATTCCGCACGAGGGAGCCTACAGCAGAAGTACTCTTACCAATTAATAAATTTTTGGTAAGTAGCCCAACCCCTATACCACCTGCGGCTTTAAGCAAAGTAGCTCTTGTACCACCCGGTTCTGTTACTTTATGAAAAGCAGCTTTTAAAAGATTTACCGGCTTCAGGCTTTCATATGTTTCATGAAAATGAGACATTAAAATGCTCTGTTGAACAACTTTTCGTTTTTCGAGTTCTATTATTGCAAGTTCCAGTTCCTGACTGTTATTAATCTGCATAAAAATTAGTTGTAGATTTTTTTAATAATAGAATTGGCAACCGGATCTTTAACCCATTTGTTTTTAAAAGCTTTAAAAATAAGTCCGGCGATAAGATAAAAACCTGCCAATGCAAAAAACCCATAATAAGATTTACCCATACACTCTCCTAACAAAAGCGCTACGCCAATATTTAAGATCATAATAAATACGGCTATGATAAAAAATAAGATTAACCGTGAAGCAATTGTAGACACTATATCCGAGGATTTATGGATTGCTTTAAGCTTCCACAATTCCAGCCTTGTTTCTAAGTAATCTCCTGCTCTTTCAAAAAGAGATTCTATATTATTGATTGGCTCGTTTTGCATTTATTATATTTTATCGCCGGACCTTACATTGTTGATTTAGAAATAATAATTATGCCCAGGTACGCTTGGTTTCGTCTTTAAAATTTTCTGCTTTATCTTTTAAGTTATTTGCAGTTTCTTTTCCTTTCTCAACCATGCTGTTGGCCTTATCTTTCCCTTTTGCCATAATATCGTTGGCATCCCCTCTTATACTGTCATATTTTTCCTGCAAAGCTTCTCCAAGGTCGTTAAATTTTGATTTTATATTATCTCCAAAATCACTTCCTTTTACTTTAATTTTTTTTCGTGTTTCAGTGCCTTTGTCAGGCGCAAAAAGGATACCCAGAACTGCACCTGCTGCGGCACCCAATAACACACCTGCTAATAATTTACTTGAGCTCATAGTTTTAAGTTTTAAGAATTTTATAATTGATTTCTTTTTCATTGTAAAGCTAAAATGCTGCCAATTATTTAAGTAAAGCCCTTATTTAGGTTCTGGTTTTTAAATTTTTTGTTAATGAGAAAATTTTTCCACAAAATCACGGGGATAATTTTTTGTATAACTGAAAAACCATGAGTAATATAACTGTTTGGTAATTGGCATAATAATAACATAGGATGATTATCATAAATTAAGAACTAAAATTTTTAAATGAAAACAAAAACTCCAAAAAAAGCCCTGCCAGCTGTAAAAAAAAGTACGTCAGGCATTAAAGAATATTTTCCGGTAAATGATTCTATGCTGCAGAAATTCTTTCACGACGAATTAAAGGATATTTATTGGGCCGAAAAACACCTGGTAAAAACGCTTCCTAAAATGCAAAAGGCGGCAAGTTCTGCAAAATTAAAGACAGCTTTTGCTGAACATCTTAGTGTAACAAAACAACATGCAGTAAGGCTGGAAGAAGTGTTTAAAATTTTAGGCCATAAGGTACAGGCTAAAAAATGTGAAGCTATGGATGGTATTACTAAAGAAGGAGCCAGTATAATACAAGATACTAAAGCCGGTACTGCCACCCGGGATGTAGGCTTAATAATGGCAGCCCAAAAAGTAGAACATTATGAAATAGCTACCTACGGCGGATTAATACAGCTTGCTAAAACGCTGGGTTACGAAGAGTGTGCTGAGATACTGGTGAAAACACTTAATGAAGAAAAACTTGCCGACGAAGGTTTGTCTGATATTGCTGAAAACGGCGTTAATTATAAATCGAGCCAGGAAAAAGAACCGGCTAACTAAATAAAATAACTTAAATGGAAAATGCATCCGCTCAACTGCAAAAATTTAAAGACCTGATAAATGAAATAAAAACCTGTATACTTATTACTAAGTCGGCAGTAGGAAAACTTAAAGGAAGGCCCATGGCCACCGCCAAAGTAGATGATGACGGAAGTATTTGGTTTTTTACCAATGAATATTCAGGTAAGGTGGAAGAGATCTCACACCAGAATGAAATTCTATTAAGTTATTCATCTCCGTCTAAAAATTCATACGTGGTTTTATCTGCTAAGGCAGTTTTATCAGACGATAGACAAAAAATAAAAGAACTCTGGAATCCTTTAATGAAAGCCTGGTTTCCACAAGGCCTGGATGATCCTAACATTTTGCTGGTAAAGGCAGAGCCGGAAGAGATTGAGTATTGGGATAGCAGTGCTAATAAAATTGTAATCCTCTTTGACATGCTAAAGTCGGCGGTTACCGGAAAAGAATATAGTGAAGGTGAGCACGGTAAATTATCGGTATAAAATATGAACTTAACTTCAGGTTATCCTTTTTGGCTTATACGTTATGGTTTGCCCTACGATTATCCAGTAGTACAAAATAATGTAAAAACGGAAGTTGCCATTATGGGAGGTGGTATTTCCGGGGCACTTACAGCCTATTATCTTATTAATGCCGGAGTTAGTTGTGTTGTTGTAGATGCCCGAACCATCGGACTTGGTAGCACCTGTGCCAGCACCTCTCTTTTGCAATATGAAATAGATACACCCCTTAGTGAGCTGCAATATAAAGTAGGGTTGAAAAATGCTGTACTTGCATACAAGCTTTGTGATGAATCAATAGATACCCTGCAGGCGATTGCAAAAAAGATAAAATTTAAAGAATTTAATAAAGAAAAGAGTCTTTATTATGCGGCTTATAAAAAAGATGTAAAATTTATTGAAGAAGAATTTAAAATAAGAAAAGAACATGGATTTGATGTACGCTTATTAGATGAGAAAAGCATCAGCACTGATTTTTATTTTTCTTCGCCGGCTGCAATATTATCTGCCCAAGGAGCACAAACAAATGCTTATTCTTTTACACATGCATTACACCAGGCCTCAATAAAAAAAGGTGCAAAAGTTTTTGACAGAACACTCATTGAAAAAATTACCCATTCAAAAAACGGGGTTCAGTTAAAGACATCTACTGGTTGTATTATAACTGCAAAAAAATTAGTTTATGCTACAGGCTACGAATCTGTACAATATATTGATAAGAAAATTGTAGACCTGGAAAGTACTTACGCCGTATGCAGCGAGCAGGGTGATGCCGATGAAGCACCTTTTAAAAACAGGACCCTTTTATGGAATACCGCAGACCCTTATTTATATTTACGCACAACAGCCGATAACAGAATTTTAATTGGGGGCAGAGATGAACGTTTTTACAATCCCGTTCACCGGGATAAATTATTAGTTGAGAAAACAAAACTGCTGGTTGCTGATTTTAAAAAAATATACCCGGGAGTAGAATTTAAACCCGAATTTAACTGGTGCGGTACTTTTGGTGCCACTAAAGACGGACTGCCGTTTATAGGCTCTTACAAAAAACTTGCGAATAGTTATTTTGCCCTGGGCTTTGGTGGCAATGGCATTACCTTCAGCCTGATAGCGGCAGAGATTTTGAAGGATATTATTACAGGCAAAAAAAATAAAACCGGGCCTGTTTTTTCTTTTGACAGAATATAACATTTTATATAAAACTTAAAATTCAATCATGAAACGTTTTCCTCTAGCATTATCCGCCGCGTTATTTTTTTGCATTACCATGCTTAGTAGTTGCCAGGCTATAGCAAATATTTTTGGTGCAGGTTTTAAAGTAGGTATCTGGGTAAGCGTCATCGTAGTTATTATTATTGTTGTTATCATTATAAAAGCTTTTGGCGGTAAAAAATAATTTACTGGCTTAATTACTCCTCATTTAAGACAGGCTTTTAATTAAAAGCAATAAATTTGGTGTACCTGGTATTGTTACCAGCAATAAAATTATTTTTTATATGGTCCAGGGAATCAATAAAGGAAAAGTTGTCGGTTTTGTTTTAGCCTTTTCCCTGTTATTAATTTCTTATGCATTACTTCTTATAAATACCAGGAAGGTTACAGAGCAGGCTGTGTTGGTTGAACATACTAATAAGGTAATTAACACCCTTGAGCAGTTGGCATCGGAATACAGAACTATGGAGCTGAATTTCCGGGTATTTATGGCCAGCCGGAGTGATAGGCCCTTGGAAAATTATTTTATTGCCTTAAAGGGGGCAGATTCGTTATATGCAGTGGTTAAAAAAGCTACTTCAGATAACCATTTACAGCAGTCAAGACTAGATATTTTAAAGACGGCTTTTGATAAAAAAGTTGCATCCATTAAAGCGTCCATGGATACCGCAGGGCCGGTGGCGCCGGTTATATTGGTACAGGATTTTTTTAAAAGTGTAGGGTACACTACCACGTCCATTGCACCTATAATAAACCAGATAAAACAAATAGAATATGCTGAAGGTGCACTCCTGGCCAACAGGGCAGCGGATTTAAATGGTTTTAATAATTCTATCTTAACTATTAATATTGTCTCTCTTGTTATTGCATTAATCCTCGCCATTTATTCTATTATAACCTATATACAGGAAAATGATTCCCGGCAAAGAGCAGATGAAAATTCGGAACAATATAAAAAAGAACTGGAGAGCAGGATTAACGAACTGGCCAGTGCGAATAAAGAAATAATTGAACTTCGTAACACAGAAAAATTTGCCTCTACTGGCCGTATTGCCCGTACCATAGCGCATGAAGTGAGGAACCCACTTACTAATATTAACCTTGCCGCAGAGCAGCTAAAAGAATCAATTGTTGCCACCGACGAAAATAAAATGCTGCTGGATATGGTTAAAAGGAATGGCATCCGCATAAACCAGTTAATATCCGATCTTTTAAATGCCACTAAATTTTCTGAATTAAAATTTGAAAAACAATCGTTAAACCTCATTATAGACCATGCCCTGGAGTTTGCTGATGATCGCATCAGGCTCAAGAATATTAAAATTGAAAAGCATTATGCCAATGATATCTGCGATATAAACGTAGATGAAGAAAAAATTAAAATTGCTTTTTTAAATATAATTGTAAATGCACTGGAAGCCATGCAGCATGAGAATGGGGTGCTAAAAATCACTACAGAAAACTATGGGAAAAAATGCCGGGTTATTTTTGAAGATAACGGCAGCGGTATGAATGAAGAAACCATCGCTAAATTATTTGAACCATTTTTTACCTGTAAAGAAAAAGGTAACGGGCTTGGCCTTACAAATACGCAAAACATCATTCTAAATCATAAAGGAAAAATAGAAGTTGAAAGCCAGCCCGGAAAAGGTACCAGCTTTACGGTTATATTAGAGATTTCTTAAATAGTATCTGAAGTAGGGTTGGAGACCGTGGTAATAATATTCTTCTTTTTTTTACGAAAGGCAATTTTTTCTATGTGTTTATAAATTTTTCCTCTTGGGTCTGATTGTGTATCATCTCCCATCAACATTCCCCATGGTTTAAGGTCTTCAATCCTGTCGAAAATGATTTTCAAAATAGCAATGATGGGCAGGGCAAGAAAAATCCCCGGCAATCCTATAAGCGTGCCACCAATTACCACCCCAAGGATAGTGATGAGTGCATTTATTTTTACTTTAGAACCTACAATACGGGGCATTAAAAAATTAGCATCTATAAAATGTACAATTTCAAAGCCTACTATTATCCATACAATATCAGAAAGATGATCAGAGGTGGTAAGGGTTACGAGGCACGAGAAAGCAACACCGGTAAGAATACCAACATAAGGGATAATATTAAGGATGGCAGAAAAGATTCCGAGGAAAATGGCATACTTAACACCGATCAAAAGCAGGATAGTTGAATTGGCCAAGGCTACAATTCCCATTTCTATAATAAGGCCCAGCATATATTTTTGTACAATGCCTTTAGATTCCTGTAATACTTCCGTGACTGTGGGTTCATGTAGTTTATTAAATACGGTCACGAAGAATTTTTTTATGGTGTGGCGGTAATGCAGTATTAAAAAGGAATAAATAGCAATAATGATTATGTAAAAAACAATATGCGTAATTGTAAAAAAAGTTTGCCCTAATACTGCTGAACCCGATGATTTTACATTTGCCGTAGCGTTATTTATCATTACACTTTGCTGCTTTTCACTCAAATTGAATTTTTGCTGAATCCAATGTTGAAGCGTAGCATAATGTTCATCCAGGTGCGATTTTATAGAGGGCATGTCCTGCAAAAAACTGGCTATCTGGTGCGATAAAAAATAAATTATTCCGCCAATGATACTTATGGCGAAAATTACCGCACTAAGGCTGGCCATTGATTTTGGAAACCTTAATTTATTATGTAAAAAATTAGTAACGGGTAATAATAAAATAGATAAAAGAATAGAAAA
>JBDUCK010000162.1:0-7595 GCA_040003485.1 Ferruginibacter sp.
TATGCATGGGTAAAGATATCCGGGCCAGCAGCAGGCACCCTTACTAATGCGAACACGTCAACGTCCACCGCAGGCAGCCTTGTACAGGGAGTGTACAGTTATGAACTAACGGTAACCGATAATGGCGGCGCAACGACACGGGACACGGTATTAGTAGGTGTAAATATTGCAGCGGCTAACCGTGCGCCGACCGCTATAGCAGGAAACGACTTATCAATATATCTACCGGAAGATAGTGTAAACCTGCTTGGCTCCGGAATTGATCCAGACGGATTTATTGCGGGATATAGTTGGAAGATTATAGGGTTTACGGGAGCATATTTATTTTCCAATGCATCCTCTTCTCAAACAACGGTAAGGCATTTACAACAAGGTATATATACTATTGAACTAACAGTTACAGATAATCTTGGAGCTATCGGCCGGGATACAGTGTTAGTAAACGTGGGAGCAAGCAGGCTTCAAAATGTTTTAGAAGAAGTAAATATATACCCTAATCCCGTGACGGATATATTTAAGGTGAAAATTGCAAGTCCAAAATCAGACCAGGCAATTATGCTTATAATATATGATAGCAAAGGAGCTAAAGTTTACCAGAAATTAATCACTCTTATTGGAAATATTAAAATTGAAACTATTGATATATCCACACTTAGAAGTGGTACTTATTTCTTAGAAATAAATTACTATAATGGGAATAAAATAGTGAAGAAAATAGTAAAAGTGTAACTTACTTTTTGAATAAACGGTAATATGGATGGTTAGCCAGTTTCAACATCATTTTATCCCCTTCTGTATCTCCATAGCAATATATATCGGTATAATCACCGAGGATAAATTGCTTTTTGATACGGATTACTTTTTCGATTCCATTGCAATTCTCTCCACATAATTTACCCGTTATTTCATTATTTGAAACCATCAACCTGGTTGAAATATACGGGAGATTATTTTTTATACACCATGGAGCCACCCAGTTTTCGGCAGAAGCAGAAACAATTACTACGGAGGTTTTTTCTTTCTTAAATTTTTCTATGGTTGCCATTGCATCTTCTCTTACTAAAAAAGGAAGAATTTTTTCGGAAAACGAAATACATAGATCAGTAAATGATTTTAATGAAGTACCACCAAAAAAATAGGCAAGTAATTTTTCCTTTGCTTTAACCTTATTTATCAAGCCAACTTTCATACCTGCCAGCCATGGAGATAAAATGCATAAGCCAATATAATAAGATAAATTCCCTTTGGAAAAACGTGCCAATTCCAGCATGGTATCTTTTCTTGTAACAGTGCCATCAAAATCGAAAAATGCAATGCTTTTCTTCAAAGTAATTTATTTAAAAAGAGTAATATCTTTTGCATACAGAATGGTATAAAAACTAACAATCCATAAAAGGATAGTAACCTGTATGAACCTGTCTTTGTATAAAATTTTAGTAGGCGATTGGGCATCCTGCTGAACAAAAATAAGTTGTAAATAACGAAATATGCCTGCCAACACAAACAGGCAGGTGTAGTAAAGACGGTAGGTTTGCAGCCTTGCAACTATTTCCGGCGAGGTTGTGTACATAAAATAAGCTACAATAATAACAGCACATATCAACGAAAGTGCAGTGTTTATAAAATCCAGATTATATCCTTTAACTGCTTTGCGCATATCCATACCAGAAGATAACTTCAAAAGCACATCATCTCTTCTTTTGGCAATAGCCATAAATAACGCCAATAAAAATACCATAATGATCAGCCATTCGCTTAAAGGAATTTTTGCAATTACTGACCCTGCTTTTACCCTTAGTACAAAGCCGATTGAAATGATAATGATATCTAGTATAGGAATGTTTTTAAGGCCGAATGAATATGCAAGGTTCAGCATAAAATACATTCCAAGAACGAACAGAAATTTATCTCTTATAAACCAGGCACCAGCAAAACCTGCAATAATAAATAGAATAGCAATTAAAAGTGCAGTAGTTTTTTTTACACTGCCTGATGCCAGGGGGCGCATTTTTTTTACAGGATGTTTTTTATCATCCTCGATATCCCTATAATCATTAATAATATAAATGCTGCTGGCCACCAGACTAAAACAAATAAATCCTCCAAAGAGTTCCAGAAGAATCTGTTTATTAAAAAGTAAACCTGCAAAAAAAAGCGGGACGAATAAAAAAAGATTTTTTGCCCAGTCTTTTGGTCTGATAAGTTGTAAATAAGGTTTCATAATAATTTTATAAAGTAAATAGATTATGCATTTACATTGGCTTTAATCGCTATCCTTACAGTTTTAATTTTTTGAACATAGACTCAGGAATTAATGTAATGATCAACATGATCCATCTCCAGAACCACTTTACATATAGGCGATTTTTTTTATTTTGTATGCCTTTATAAATAGCAGTGGCAACTTCATTTGGTTGGGCCGTTAAGAGCTTTGGAAGATTAAGATGATCAGTCATTTTGGTATACACAAAACCAGGCAAGACAGTCATTACATGTACTTTTTTATGAAACAGGCTGTTTCTTAATCCTGATAAATATGCAGTAAAACCAGCTTTTGCTGCGCCATAAATATAGTTACTTTGACGTCCTCTTATTCCGGCTACAGAACTTACGCCTACTATAATTCCATGTTGTTGCTGAGCATAAACGGAAGCAACAATATTTAATATAGAAACTGCACCTGTAAAATTAGTATTAATGGTTTTGAGCGTTTCATCCAGGCTGGCAGCTACTATTTCGTTTTCATTCATGTACCCAATAAAATAGATCGTTATGTCTGGTTTTGGGTTTAAGGCCTCCCAAAATCTTTCATGCCCTTCGAATTGGCTGGCATCAAAATCATAAAGTGAACAGGAAACATTGTACCTGATATTCAAATCAGACTGCAGTGGCTGTAAGCGATTAGTATTGCGTGCGGCAAGTTGAATATTATTTCCTTCCGAAGCAAATTTACTGGCAGTAGCGGCTGCTATATCGGAGCCAGCGCCAAGAATAAGTACAGTTTTGGGCATTATCAGGTTTCTAGTTTGTGGTCAAAAATAAGCGATCAGACTGAAGAGAACGTATTTTTCCTTCAGGATTATATTTCTTTACAACTTCAATAAACCGGGGTAATTGTTTGTATCCCGCTTTTAAAACAGCAGGATTCATACGGGCATCTTTTGACATATAAAGACGGCCTCCGTAGTTTAAAACAACCTGGTCTAATTCATCAAGAAATGCAAACAAACCATTGCGGATAGGGAAATCAAGCGCCAGCGTATAACCTTCCATCGGAAAAGAAATCAGGTCGTCCTGTTTTCCAAATACTTTTAATACTGCCAGGAATGAACCTAATCCTTTATTGCTGATCATGTTTAAAATCTCTTTTAAACCCTCTTTGCTTTGAAGCGGTAATACAAACTGGTATTGCACAAATCCTTTTTTCCCATATCCCCGATTCCAGTGATGAATGGCATCAAGGGGATAGAAGAACGGTTCGTAGGGAACAATATTATTTATTTCTCTTTTAAAATTTTTTGCATAATATAAAAAGTTGAAAACTTTTACGGTGAACGTATTAAGAATCCACGAAGGGAGATTAAAAGGAAAGGTGAGTTGCATTTTTTTTGGAATCTCCAATGGCCGGTCCTTTTGCTTTTCAGTCAGTTCATTTAAAGAAGCGTGTTCACCAAGCATAAGAATACTTCTGCCAAAATTAGCTCCTTTTGTAAGGCAATCGATCCAGGCCATAGAGTAGGTATACTCTTTATATTTCTCAAAAAAAGTAATTACTTCTTCCAGGTTTTTTGCTTTTAATTGTTTCTGGCGGATGTAGACCGTTTCTATTTTTTTAAGATCAAATTTTACACGGGTAATAACACCTGTAAGGCCCATGCCGCCGCAGGTAGCCCAGAAAAGATCAGTGTACAAAGAAGAAGAGCAGGTAATCATTTCGCCACTTGCCAGTATAACATCCATCTCAATAATATGGTGAGAAAATGATCCGTCAATATGATGGTTTTTTCCATGTACATCGCTGGCTACAGCACCACCAACGGTTATAAATTTAGTTCCAGGCGTTACAGGCAGAAACCAACCTTTTGGCACAATTACTTCCAGCACTTTATCTAAAGTAAGTCCGGATTGGCAATCAAAAATCCCCTTGTTTGTATCAAAGGAAAGCGTTTTATTATATCTTAAAGTTGAAATTGTATTGCTGGCAAGCGAAGCATCGCCATAGCAACGGCCATTTCCACGGGGAATAAATTCACCTTCGGTCTTCACATATTCTTCTATCTCATCAGTAAAAGAAAATGATTTTTCATCACTTTCTATAACCGGGTAATTTCCCCAATTTGCAATTTCTTTCTTCATTACTAAACAGGATTTTTTATGATTAGTTATCTTAATTCAAGTAAAGCGGGTAGTCAGAGGATGAGCATGAACTTAAAGTAAAAGATGTTAAATAGATTTAATAAGAGAGCCGGAATTGGCTGCTACAATAATAAGGTGTAAATATCGCAAATTTCCTGTCATTCCAAATAGTCAGGATAATTTAATAAGATAATTAAGACAGGTTTGTTAGGGGTGTATAATATTCTTATCAAGAAAATAAGCAACAACTTTGCTATACAAACCAATGCCAACATTGCCTTTATGTAATATTTTTTGCTTTATGTTTGCAGATAATTAATTGTATTATGGGAATTAATTTAGGGGTACGCAAAAAATATTTTTTGCTTGCAGAACTTGTGATAATTGTATTGCTGGCATGCGTTCCATTATTCTTTACATTTCCGTACAGGGTAAATATATTCCTTTCCTGGGAAGGCGCTTACCGTATGAGCAATGGCCAGCTGCCCTTTCGAGATTTTGGCATACCACTGGGTGGAATGTACTGGCTTATTCCCGCAATATTCTTTAAGATTTTTGGTGCTCAAATGATATCACTGATAAAGGCGCAGGTTTTTATTAATATTATTTCCGGTCTTGCGTTCCGGTCTATTCTTAAAACTTGCGGCGTACAACCTGGCCTAAGGCTGGGAGGGGTGCTGCTTTATTGCATCTCATTCTCTTTTTTTAATTTCTGGCCCTGGTATAACCATACTGTTATTGTTTTTGAATTTGTAGGGCTGGCATTTTTATTTAAAGCTGTTACAACCCAAAGCTTTAAGACTTCAAGTGCCTGGCTGGTGGTATCAGCATTTTTTATTTGTTGTTCATTTTTTACGAAGCAGGATGCAGGGGGTATGGCTTTTATGTTTAGCTTTCTGTTATTATTTTATTCGTGCCTGAGAAATAAAAAATGGATACAGTTATTAATTTTTACCGGAACTTTTGCAATTATATTATTTTTATTTGTTGCCCCTTTTTTAAAATATGGTTTTGGCTATTGGTTTAATCATGGGCAGGCACCACATTCTTCCCGGATATCAGCTTTTGAGATTGTTGATGAGTTTTTTAGTAATTCTCAATGGCTAAGATTTTACCTCTTTTTTATCGGAATAATTTTAATGATCCGTTTTAGAAGCCTGAAGGAATTATGGTTGCAAAAAATTGAGATGCTTTTTCTGATTCTTACTTTAGGTATTCTTGGCGAGGCAGCAATTTTTCAGGTTACCAGTTATACCCCGCCAGATAATAATATTTTTTTTCACAGTTTTGCGATAGTATATATTCTTTATTCTTTATCCCAAATGCTGAAGGTGGATATGAATAAAATAAAAATGGTTATCGTGTGTTCAATAGGTATCCTGCTGTGGTGGAGTAATGTTTATTGGAAATATATTCAGCGTATGGCAGAAAGGGCCTTCCCACATAACGATGAAGCATTAATTTCTGCCACCGGAGAAAATATTGTAAACAGGAAAACATTCATGCTTAACTCTGTTGATACTACTGATGCCCCCAGGTCGGGATGGGTATTTTCTAATTTAAAATCTTTTGAAAAAATTTATATGCCGGCTTCTACAGTGGCAGGTATAGACAGGATAATTAAGATGGAAATGGTAAAAACCAGAAAGAATTTGAGTGTGTTAAATATGAGTGAGCTTACACCGCTTGCAAACGAAATACCATACCAGTTAGAGAAGGGACCGGCTTATCCGTTGTGGTATCACCTTGGGGTTGGAATGTTTAATAAACAGGCCGAAATGTTTGAAAAAAAGATTGCAAATAAAGAGTATGACCTGGTGCTGTTTGAATTTGTACCCAAACTTAATAATTTTTATCCCTTCAGAGTACGGGATACTTTACTTAATCATTACAATAAGGTAGATTCATTTTTAGCGCCACGCAGTGGAGATACAAGAGGAATAATAGAAGTTTATATTAAATAATTTACAAAATACGATGAACTGTATTTAATTTGTTGTGCAGGCCGGCAATTTTTTTCTCTCATTATTAAAAGAATTATTGTTTTGCAGCAGATTATAGTTATATGATTATTCAAGAATAAAAAGTATTTTTAATACTGCCTCACTACTCCTGAAAGAATATTTCAAATAATTTTTTAAACTGGTTAAATATTTAAGATGAAATTTTCTTATAAAAGAAATGCCGGTATTGCTATTTATTTTATTCTACTCTCTTTATGTTCTTCTTCTCAAACTTATAAACGGATTTGTGTTATTGGCTCTTCTTCTGCCTGGGGTTATTTTCCAAATACTAGCATTCCCAGGGATAGTGGCTGGGCTTTTAAAGTTAAGCGATATTATAAAAGCCTTGGGCTTATTGATACGCTATATAATATTGCAGTTGTGGATAATGATTGCTATAATGGTATGCCCACATCATTCACTCCCCCTGCCGACAGAAGATCGCCTGACCCAGCCGGTAATATAACCAGGGCTGTAAATTTTTTGCCAAAACCTGATATTATCATTGTAAATTTTCCATCGAACAGTTACGATTTTTTAAGTATAGAGGAAGTTATATTTTGTCTTCAGACTATTAAAGACTCTGCCAATGCAAAAGGCATAAAATGTTATATAAGTACCACCCAGCCCCGTGATAATTTTAGCCCGCCGGAACGCCAAAAGCTTAAAGATTTAAAAGACAGGATTGAATCTGTATTTGGAACCTGGTCGATAGATTTTTATTCAGATGTAGTCAATCCCCCCGATCTTAAAATAAACCCCCTCTATGCTTTAGGAGACGGAGTTCATCTTAACCCTGAAGGGCATAAAAAACTTGCAGACAGGGTTTACGAAAAAAATATGTTTTTTGGGTTAGTAGATGTAAATTTTTCTGCAATTACCACAATGTATCGGGAAGGGAAAGTTTATATAGAATGGCAAACTTTATCTGAGCGACATAATAAAAATTTTATAATAGAAAAAAGTAACAATGCAGTAGATTTTATACCTATTGAAACAATAGCAGCATATAGCAGCAGCACTAGTTTAAAAAGATATTCTGCAATAGATTTGAGACCATAAAATGATAAAAATTATTATCGCATTAAAACAATCGGGGCCGATAACATGATACAATACTCGGCGATTTCTTTTGTGAAATGTAATTACGCCGGCCCCATTAAAACACAACTTTATCCAACTGTTTCAACCGGCCTTGTTTCAATACTTTTTGATTGTGATAAAAAGCTTGCGGTT
>JBDUCK010000012.1:0-25015 GCA_040003485.1 Ferruginibacter sp.
GTCGCACTCTTGTACGATATACCATTATTCAACCCGTTCTGTTTAAACTGTATTTTTTTTATAAGCGCTGTTAACGCAGGTGCCGCCGGCACAAAGATATTAAGCATTGCCGCAAGGGCAACAGCATAAATAAAAATAATATGGAGAAGTAGAAGTATGCATTGGTTGCAAGATAAATAAAAGCTATTGCTTTTCATAAAACAAATCGGTAATGATGGGGAAATGGTCGCTCAGTTTTTTCTTTATCCGTACAAACTGTTCTACGTTAAATCTTTTATCAGTAAAAATATTATCAATACGCAGGGTGGGGGAAATGCTGTAAAAAGTACGGCCAATACCGGTGCCCTTTTCTGCAAAAGCATTCTTTAATCCCTTGCCGATAGTGCTGTAGGCGTAGCTGTTGGGTACATCATTAAAATCGCCACAAACAATTACCGGGTAAGGGCTTTCGTCAATCGCTTTTTTTATATGCTCACTCTGCATCTGTCTTTTTAAAAAACCGGTTTTAAATTTTGAGATTATACTTTTAGATTTCTCAATATCAATTTCTCCTTTCATTGATGGGTCATCTATATATTTTAAATTACCCTCACTAAACCTGAGCGACTGCAGGTGAATATTAAACACCCGGAAAGTGTCCATCTCTTTTACAATATCTATGTATTGAAAAATAGAATTATAATCGTTGGGTGCATAACTCATGGTATGCTGGCTTATGATAGGGTATTTAGAAAAAGTGACAATTCCGAAATGATGCTTGCCATCAAAATCCAGTTTTTTGTTATAAGAAAAAAAGTAGTTCGGCAGGTTAAGGCGCGTTGAAATATCGGGGATGTAATTAATAGCGGAAGGACTACTGTCACTCGCTACCACTTCCTGAAAGCAGGCAATATCCGGCAGGTGCTGGTTAATGATATTGATCATCTCCTGTTTTCTTTCCGGGTGTGTTTTATGTTCCAGGATATCAAAAAGCTCTACATTCCAGCTCATTACCCTGACATTGGCCGGATGTTTTATCATGGTAAAATTTACCGGCCACTTGATTGCAAGTGACTGGTGTAAGGGCTTCCACGCAAGGGCTATTCCCAACAGGCTTATAAATATTAACCGTGGTTTTACAAACAACCAGAAAATCAAAAATCCCACCATCACTAATAAAAGGTAGAGTGCTGCCAGGGTAAAAAAACCAACAAACCAAAAATGCTGTGGGTTAAACCAAACACTATAACAACCCATTAAAAAAAACAGCACAACAGCTACATTGCAAAAAATAATAATTCCCTTGGTAAAGCGCCTGAAAGAATGGTATGACATGCCTTAAAGATAACTGTTAAAAAATAATTTTCTTATAAAGAACAGGCAAGGATTATGAACGGAAAAAAACCGTTGCAAAAGCCGGCAATATGGCTTAAATTTAGGTAGCTCTTTTACAATCTAAATTTTAAGATTATGAATTACCTGCAACGTATAGAAATTTGGGGAGATACGCATCACTCCAAATGGCTGGATATAGTTCGTATAGCTTTAGGCATTTTTCTCGTGTACAAAGCCATTAGTTTTTTAATGAACATGAGCGGAGTTATGGGCCTGATGAAGACAATGGGCGGTGGTTCCTTCAGCCTTGTATTAGTGGGCCAGTTTATTGTGATTGTACATTTAATGGGAGGGCTGTTAATCACCATTGGTTTACATACCCGCCTGGCTTGCCTGGTTCAAATACCCATTCTTATCGGCGCTATTATTTTGCTTAATACTTCTTCCGGCAGTTTCCCGGTACCATCTTCAGAATTATTTACGTCGGTACTTGTGCTGCTGCTACTTATTTGCTTTTTAGTTTTTGGTAATGGCCCGTGGTCATTTAATAAAATGGCTGAGGAGGAAAAAAAATAATATTCATCTTTATTTGCACGAGAGTAAAGTAAAAGGTAAAATGATCTATTTATTAGTGCGGTAAAATTTCAATGTACAAAAAGCTCAAAGCGTTTATAAATTTTCGTCTTCGGCCGCCTTTTTTAAAATAGCTTTTTCTTCGTCGGTTAAAAAATGATACCCCCGCTGGTTTATTTTATCTAATATTTCATCTACCCTTTGCTGTGTAATATTGGCTGTTTTGCTATAAGGTGGCCGGTTGCCTTTATTATAAAAAAGATTTTCTTTTGCAGAAGTGGAATGACCTTTTTTATTGGGATTAAATACATTGATGAGCCAGAAATAAAACCGGTTCATCCATAGGCTGCCATCTTTCCCTTTTCTTAAAAATATTACAAATAAAAAGCCGGCTAATGCACCCCCTAAATGCGCTAAACTATAAGCAGCACCCAAACCGGCAACACCTGCAACATCTATAAAAATATATATAGCCATCAATATCCAGATAGAAATACCGCCCCGTATCTGCGTAAAAAATTTAAAGTTGGGTGAGAGCGTGGTAGTAGCCATGGCCACGGCAATAGTAGCGGTGTTTGCACCCAGTAAGGAAGCCGTATTTAACTGGGGCTGCAGAGCAGGTATAAAGTGGTTGACTGCAATAAACACAATAGCACCAAGCACCCCGCCATAAATATAAATAGGAATTAATTTATCGTTACCCGTCATCTGTTGCAGCAAATAACCAAAAGCCCAAAGCCAAAGCATATTGCTGATGAGGCGGATAATATTACTGCCGCTATCGCTGAACATATAAGTAAAAAACGTCCAGGGACGCTCACTTAATTTAGTAAGGCTGGCCGGCAAAGCAAACCATTGCAATACCTGTGAGTTGTACAGGCCCGGTCCCTGGTCATACACCAGGTAAGATACCTGTACCACCAACAAAATAAGAAAGAAAATAACGTTCAGCACAAACAGGCTCATAAGGGCATTGCTGTCATCGCCAAATGAAATTCCAAACCTTTTCCTGGGTCTATTTTTATTTTCCTGGTATCTGTCAGACTCTCCCATACAATTTATATCACTATAAAATTACACCAGTAAAGGGTAAATGTTTTACAATTAATAGAAAGTTTGTTTATTTGTTTTATTCCAGTACAAAACAATTAAAAACCCAATTAGTGCGCCACCCACATGAGCAAAATGAGCAATACTATCGCCCTGCACTTTTGAAATACCCCCAAAAACATCTAAGGCAATAATACCTAATATGGCCCATTTTGCTTTTACGGGGAACGGTATGGGCATAATAAAAAGCTGGGTATTGGGAAATAAATAACCAAAAGCCGCCAGCACACCCATGATAGCGCCCGAAGCACCCACCGTACAACCAACACGTAAGGCCAGTTGATATTGCGCATTTAATTCACTGCTTATAACTGCATGATCTATCTGCCAGAACTCGTAGGCATATGAACCAATTTGTGCCAGCGCTGCGCCGATGCCGCAGATGAAATAAAAAACGATAAATCTCTTTGGCCCCCACACTTTTTCTATCATGGTACCAAACATCCACAAGGCAAGCATATTAAATAATAAATGAAAAAAGCTGCCATGCATAAACATATGCGTTATAATCTGGTGGGGTTTAAAAACCTCAGATTTATAATGATGCAATGCAAACAGATCGTTAACACTGTTTAAATCGGAGCTGCCGCCAAAAGCTACCTGCGCAAAATATACCAACGTATTTATAATAATGAGATTTAAAACAACCGGGGTTGTTCTCTGAGAAATTTGTCCAAATGCCATGATGCAAAGTTAGTGGTTTAATACCCCCGTTCTTTTTAATAGGACAGGCGGGGTTCTTAAAAATTTGAAAAAATATTTTTGCGCAGGATAGAATCGCTGATGAAACAGATTGTACAGATAAAAAACGGATTCGTAAAAATCTGTTGCACTCTTATCATCCGAGTATCTAGCCAGCCAGATTATCTTAATATTAACAACGCTACACACTCTATATGATGTGTATGTGGAAACATATCTACCGGCTGCACTTTTACCAACCGGTATTTTTCACTCAGCAAGGCAATATCCCTGGCCTGCGTGGCCGTGTTGCAGCTCACATACACAATTTTGGGCGCCGCAATATCCAGTAATTTATTTACCAGCTTTTCGTGCATGCCTACCCGTGGCGGATCGGTAATTATTACATCCGGCCGGCCATGTGCAGAAAAGAAATCATCATTACATATCTTAATTACATCGCCTGAAAAAAAATGGGCATGCGTAATATTATTAAGCGCTGCATTCTTTTTAGCATCTTCTATCGCCTCATCAATTAGTTCTACACCAATCACTTTTTTGGCCAGCTTACTTAAAAAAATACCGATGCTGCCGGTGCCACAATACAGATCATAAACGGTTTCTGTGCCCGTAAGCCCGGCAAAATCACGGGTTATGCTGTATAATTTTTCTGCCTGTTTTGTATTTGTTTGAAAAAATGATTTGGGGCTGATGATGAATTTGAAGTCTTCCAGCACTTCCGTTACATAGCCTTTGCCGTAATATACCTGTGGCTGCAGGTCATAAATACTGTCGTTCCATTTTGGGTTGATAGTGTATAATAAAGTGGAGATCGTTGGCACTTCTGCCAATAAATGATCAAAAAGCTTTTTTCGATCCTGCTCTTCGTCGTAATTCATACACACATTTACCATCAGTTCGCCGGTGTTACAATATCGTATAATGATGTTCCGCAACCAGCCGGTATGCTCCCTGATATCATAAAAAGAAAAATGATTAGCCAGGGCAAAGTCACGAATGGTATTTCGGATACGATTATTTACATCATCCATTAAATAACATTCAAAAATATCAATCACTTTATCAAAGATCCTGGGCACATGAAATCCCAGTGCATCCTGCTGCGGCACCGTTTCATCGCCGGTAATTTCCTGCGGCAACAAAAAACGTTTATTACTAAACGTGAACTCCAGCTTATTTCTGTAATGCACGGTTTCAGGTGCACCCGCAATGGGCAATATCTCAAACTCATCCATTTTACCAATTCGTTTTAAATTCTGGATGGCTTCCTGTTGTTTATATTGCAATTGTTTTTCATACGGCAGCATCTGCCATTTACACCCGCCACACACACCAAAATGACGGCAGAAAGGTTGCACTCTTTCGGCTGAAAGTTGCTGCATCTTTAATACCCTCCCTTCTGCCCAGTCTTTTTTATTTTTTGTAAGAATGATATCTGCCGTATCACCCGGTACTGCGCCTTCAATAAATATCACTTTGCCATCTACTCTTGCAAGCGCTTTTCCTTCGGCAGCATAATCGGTAATGGCAATATTCTCAAGAATTATTCTTTTATTTTTTTTACTCACCGGGCAAAATTAATTATTTAATATTTGTTTGATGTTTGTTAATGGTATGTAATTTTTGAACCTCTTCCCTGGGCCAAAATGCACATAACGGGCTATTTTAAATACATTTGTTCACTTTTTAAGATATGAGGAAAATACTTTTTACCGTTGTAGTTTCTTTTTTTATAATCCATGTTTGCCATGCCCAGGGTTATCAGGTTAGCGTACAATGCAATTATAAATCCGGTATTGCTTACCTGGCATTTCATAGCGGAAATAATAATTTTAGCGTGGCCGATTCTGCAGCTTTCAGCAATAAGGGCCTGGCTGTTTTTAAAGGTTCTAAAAAATTAACGCCGGGTATCTATGCAATTGTTTTCCCGGGTAAAAATTTTTCAGCAGACTTTCTTTTAGATAAAGAACAAATCATCAGCATAAAAGCAGATACAGCAAACCTGGCAGATATGATTGTTAAGGGCTCAAAAGAAAATATTCTTTTTCAGCAATATCAAAAATTTGTAAATGCAAAAGGCAAACAACTAACACTGGAGAAAAATGCGTACACGAAAGCGGCTACCGCTAAAGATTCTGCCCTGCATGAAGCTAATTACAACAGGTATAATACTGAATTGAATAATTACCGGAATAGCATTATTATAAATCAATCGACTTCTATGATGGCTTCTTTGCTGAATGCCATGAAAGAATCTCCTTACCCTGCAAAAATTCCGGTAACCCGGCAGGACTCATTAGACAATTATAATTTTTACAAACAGCATTACTGGGATGGTGTAACTTTTATGGATGAACGCATTATGCGCACGCCGTTTTTTCTATCAAAGCTGGAGAAATATTACCGGGAAGTGATGCCGCAGGCTGCCGACAGCCTTATAAAGGATATTGATTATAAACTTTTGCTGGCACGGACTGCGCCGGAAATGTATAAATATTTATTGAACTGGTTTACGGATGAATATATTAATCCCAAATACATGGGCCAGGATGCTGTATTTGTACACCTGTTTGAAAACTATCATAGCAAAGGATTGACAAACTGGCTCAATAAAAAACAACTGGATATTATCAGTCGAAGGGCTTATATGCAGATGGCAAACCTCATTGGAGAGAAAGCAGCTAACATTGAAATGCTTGATACTGCGGGGAGATCATCTCCATTATATGATGTTATTGCAGAATATACTGTAGTTATTTTTTGGGATCCTGATTGCGGCCATTGTAAAGAAGAGTTACCAAAAATAGATTCTGTGTACCGGGCAAGCTGGCAAAAAAATAATGTAAAAATATATGCTGTGCTTTCAGAAAATGAGAAAACAGCGTGGCTAAAATATATACAGCAGCACAATCTTACAGATTGGGTAAACGTTTATGAAACCAAAGAAATGGAAGCCGCAGATGCTGCAGCACAAAAGCCGGGCTTCAGGCAGTTGTTTGATGTCACAATGACACCCACTTTATTTTTGCTTGATAAAGAGAAAAGGATCATCGGAAAAAAACTTACCTGGCAGCAGTTAAATGATCTTCTGCAATTAAAAATAAATACTTCTAAAACAGTAAATAATAATAAATAATTCCCCAGATGAAAAAGTTGTACTTATTGTTTATAACGATACTGATTGCCGGAAGTGGCTGGGCCCAGCCCTTAATTACTTATGGCAACAGCAGCATAAGCAAAGAAGAATTTTTACGTGCCTATAATAAAAACAAACCTGCAGTAACTGATAAAGAAAAATCTTTACGGGACTACACAGAATTGTACAGCAATTTTAAATTAAAAGTAAAAGCCGCCCAGGAATTACGTTTAGATACTTTACAGCAGATTGCCTACGACATAGAAAACTTTCGCAACCAGATAATAGAAAATTACCTGAGTGACGAGAAGGGAATGAAAAAATTACAGGATGAAGCATTTACCAGGAGCCAGAATGATTTACATGTATTACATTTTTCTGTACCGATAGCAGCAAATGCGTTGCCTGCCGATACTTTGAAGGCATACAAAGCCATATACGAAGTATACAGGCAATTGAAAAATGGCAACAATAATTATGCAGATATAGTAAATAATAATGCGCCGGCAAAGCAGGCAGATATTGGATTTATAACAGCTTTTACGGTGCCTTACGAATATGAAAATATAATTTATAATACAAAACCCGGCGAAATGAGCAATCCTTACCGCTCTAAGAACGGCTGGCACATTTTTAAAGTTATCCAGGAAAGAGAAAGTGTGGGCAAATGGAAAATAGCACAAATATTATTTTCTTTTCCGCCCGATGCTGACGCAGGTACGAAAGTAGTTATTAAAAATAAAGCAGACTCTGTATATACTTTATTGCAAAACGGGCTAACTTTTGGTGGAGCTGCAAAATTATATAGTAATGATAAACTTACTTATTTAACTGATGGGGAAATGCCTGAGTTTGGCGCCGGTAAATACGCATACACTTTCGAAAATGAAATTTTTAAATTAAAAAAAGACGGGGAAATCAGTCAGCCATTTATTACCGATTTTGGTTATCACATTGTAAAACGACTGGCTTATTCTGCAACACCAAAAAATAAAGCAGACGAAACTTACCAGTTTGAGCTTAAGCAGAAAATAATGCAGGACGCCAGGATAAATATTGAAAAAGATAAATTTGCAAGAGGGATTGTGGAGAAAACCGGGTTTAAAAAATCAGCAGCAGTATCCGAAAATGATTTATACAGGTATGCGGATAGCCTGATGAAAAACCCGACGCTACAATACACGGAAGAGTTGCCCATAAGTAAAAAAATAATTGCCTCTTTTAATAAAAGCTCAGTAAAAGGAAGTGACTGGCTGAAGTTTGTAAGAGAATACAAAACCAATTATGAACAGTATAAAGGCGAAACAAACCAACAACTCTGGAATAAGTTTATAACCGTGTCTTCCGTGGATTATTATAAAAAGAATTTAGAGGCATACAACGAAGATTTTAGATTTCAAATGCAGGAATTTAAAGAGGGGAACATGCTTTTTGAAATTATGGAACGGAATGTCTGGAATAAAGCTATTGCAGACTCTGTTGGTTTACTTAAATACTACAACGAAAATAAAACAAAATATAAGTGGGCTGCCAGCGCAGATGTATTGGTATTTAACTGCAGCACTGCAAAAATTGCTGAAGAAGCACTTTCTGCTATGAAGAACGGCACATACTGGAAAACAATTGCTGCAGAAAGTAATGCTGCAGTGCAGGCAGATAGCGGGCGTTACGAGCTTACCCAGGTAATGGGTACAAATTATACAACTAACGTTGTAAAAGATTCTTATTCTGCTATTGTTACAAATGCGGACGGTACTGCCGGGTTTGTAAAATATTTACATATTTACGAGCCCAATCAGCCAAGGAGTTTTGAAGATGCAAAGGGGCTTGTTATTAATGATTATCAAAATGTGTTGGAACAAGACTGGTTACGCCGGTTAAAAATAAAATATCCTGTAAAAATAAATGAAGCCGTACTGAAGCAATTAGTAATACATTAATTAATAAAATGTTTTTTAAAGAGCCTGTCAATGTGTTGGCAGGCTTTTTGTTTTATGGGCAACGCTGCAGCTCTGTCATTAAGGAAGCTGCATAATAATTACCTGTAAAATATTTTATAACCAAAAAAAACACAATGAAAAAATTATTAGCTGTGTGTATAATCTCAGGCATTTATACCACCGTAAATGCACAAACATTTTATGTGCAGGGTGGTGTAAATCTTGCAAATATTACCACTACAAATAATGGACAAACGGAAAAAAATAACCTGCTGACGACATTTAATGCCGGATTTATGTCAAGGTTTGGCTTATCTAAAACAATAGACCTGGAAACAGGCTTATTGCTGGATGGCAGAGGCGCTAAAGCGGAAACCTATTTTAACGGCGGCAATGATTATGTAAAATCAAAATTTAACCCGCTGTACCTGGAAGTGCCTTTAAATGTAGTATTAAATATTCCGTTGCCAAATAAAACCGGCTTATTCTTTAACGCTGGTCCTTATGTGGCAGTGGGTGTTGGTGGTAAATCAAAAACAGATTCTAAATTGGGTCCCTTAACATCGTCATCTGAAAACAAAATTAAATTCAGTAACGATGATCCCTTTACTTCGCAGCAGGATGATGCATCCTATGATAAATTGAAGCGTTTTGATTTTGGTGTAAATCTTGGCGGTGGTTTCGATTTTAAAAAACTGATCGTAAAAGCAAATTATGGCTATGGCTTAGCTAAAATAAATTCTACCCAAAGTAATAATAATGCAAACGATAAAAATAAATATCGTACTGTTAGTATTTCTCTTGGCATTCCCTTGGGAAGATAAAATGTTCATTGAGCAAAACTGAACAAAAAAGCAAAAGGTTCTCAATAAAATTGGGGGCCTTTTGTTTATAAATTACTTACCACTTCTGCAATAATATGTGGCTTACCTAAAGTATAATAATGCAGTATTGGTACGCCAGCTTTTTTAAGGTCTTTTGATTGCTGTAGTAACCATTCGGTGCCCACTTTTTCTACTTCCTCATCTGATTTACATTTTATCATTTCTGCAGAAAGTACAGGGGGCAGATCAATATGAAAAATTTTAGGCAATATGGTTATTTGTTTTTTATTGTACACAGGTTTCAGCCCCGGAATGATGGGCACCGTTATCCCTATCTCTCTACATGCATTTACAAAAGCAAAATATTTTGCATTGTCAAAAAACATTTGCGTTACAATATAATCTGCACCGGCATCTACTTTCTGTTTCAGGTATTGCAGATCCGTATCCATATTAGGCGCTTCAAAATGTTTCTCGGGGTAGCCGGCCACGCCGATACAGAACTTTGTTTTGTTGGTATTCTTCAGGTCTTCTTCCAGGTAAATACCTGCGTTTAAATTATTTACCTGTTTTAATAAATCAATTGCGTATTTGTGGCCCCCTGGTTCGGATTCAAAACTGGTTTCATTTTTTGCAGCATCTCCCCGCAGCACCAGAACATTATCAATGCCAAGATAATTAAGGTTTATGAGTGCATCTTCAGTTTCATTTACGCTAAAGCCACCACAGATAAGGTGTGGCACGGTGTCTACATTATACTTGTTCATAATGGCGGCACAAATTGATTCTGTGCCGGGCCGTTTGCGTATCACCACTTTTTCGAAAGTGCCATCAGCTTTTTTCTTAAACACATGTTCGCTCCGGTGGTACGTAACATTTATATAAGCTGGCTTAAATTCCATCAGGGGGTCCAGGTGTTGATAAAGAGATTGTATGCCTTTGCCTTTTAATGGCGGAAGGATCTCAAACGAAATAAGTGTGTCGCTAGCCTGGTTTATGTGATCTATAACTTTCATCTATATAATTAAATAGGTGCAAACTTACATAAGCTGCAATAGAATATCAAAATGTATCAGCACAGCATTCCTGTTAAAAAAGCATCTTCTATCCAAACACAACACAACTATCCCTAAATTTGTTTTAAAGTTTCACATTTTGAGTTTAACCATACAAACAAGAAACCTGGTAAAGGTTTACGGTAGCCGCACTGTAGTAAATAAGGTTTCTTTTAATGTAAAACAGGGCGAAATCGTAGGCTTGTTAGGTCCTAATGGCGCAGGAAAAACTACATCATTTTACCAGGTGGTAGGCCTGGTAAAGCCCGATGAAGGAGAAGTTTATCTGAATGAAATTAATATTACCAAACTGCCTATGTATAAAAGAGCAAAGATGGGCATTGGCTATTTACCACAGGAAGCAAGTGTTTTCAGAAAACTAAGTGTAGAAGATAATATTACGGCGGTACTTGAAATGACCAAATTAAAAAAAACGGCTCAAAAAGAAAAGCTGGAATCTTTGCTAAATGAATTCAGGTTGCAGCATGTTCGGAAAAATAATGGTGATACGCTTAGTGGCGGAGAACGCAGACGAACAGAGATAGCAAGAGCCCTAGCCGTTGATCCCAAATTTATTTTGCTGGATGAGCCTTTTGCCGGCGTAGATCCTATTGCGGTAGAAGATATACAGGAAATAATTGCAAAGCTTAAATTTAAAAACATCGGTATATTAATTACCGATCATAACGTAACCGAAACGCTTTCCATTTGCGACCGAGCCTACCTGCTTATTGACGGAAGTATTTTTAAACACGGCACTGCCGAAGAGTTGGCCAATGATGAACAGGTAAGAAGATTATACCTCGGTAAAAATTTTGAACTCAAACGGAAAGACTATTTACACGAACAGGCAGCACAATAGAATATAATAAATAAAAAATCTGTGCTAATCTGCCTTATCGGTGTCATCCGTGTTTCTATCATCCGTCTCTTTTACACTATTTTTGCATCATGCCTCAAATAAACTGGAACGATACATTTAACCTGGCAAGCAAGCTAACGCCGGCCCGTTTATGGAATGGTATAAAAGTACTAAGCAGTTTTTACTTATGCAGGATACTGAAAAATCCGGTACAGTGGGGCTACCCGGTATCGATTTCTTTTGAGCCTACTACAAGCTGCAACCTTCGCTGCCCCGAGTGTCCCAGCGGATTGCGTGCATTTACCAGGCCCACAGGTATGTTGCAAAAAGACTTCTTCTCCCAAACCATTGATGATATTCATAAAGAACTTCTCTACCTTATTTTTTATTTCCAGGGCGAGCCCTTTTTAAATACTGATTTTTTAGAGATGGTAAAGTATGCGTCCGATAAAGGAATTTATACGGCTACTTCTACCAATGCACATTACCTCACTGATGAGGTGGCACGCAAAACTGTAGAAAGCGGATTGGACCGTCTTATCATTTCTATTGATGGAACAACACAGGAAGTATATAAGCAATATCGTATTGGCGGCAATATAGATAAAGTAATAGCGGGAGCAAAAAATATTGTAAAGTGGAAAAAAGAATTAAAAAGTAAAACGCCCTTTGTATTTTTTCAATTCCTGGTAGTAAAACCAAATGAACACCAGGTAGAAGATATAAAAAAGCTGGCGAAGGAAGTGGGAGTAGATGAAGTACGTTTTAAAACGGCACAGGTGTACGATTATAAAAATGATCCCAACCAATTAATTCCGGTAAATGAAAAATTTAGTCGGTACACTAAAAATGCTGATGGTACTTATAGTGCCAAAAATAAATTAGCTAACCGCTGCTGGAAGCTTCAGCATTCAAATGTTATTACCTGGGATGGCCTGGTAGTGCCCTGTTGCTTTGATAAAGATGCAATGCACCAGTTGGGCAATTTAAAAAATGAATCTTTTAAAAATATCTGGCACAACAGCAACTATAAACAATTTCGGGGAGAGCTTATGAAGGGACGCAAGAATATTGACATTTGTGCCAATTGCAGTGAAGGAGTTTCCGTCTGGAAAGATTAATAAGTTTATTTTAAATATCTAAATGCCATAAAAAGTAATGGAGCAAAGTGTATTTAATGAACGCCTCAGGCAGGTACTTGTCGTTATCCTAATCATTTTTACAGGATGGCTTCTCATTGCACAACTATTTGTTTTTTTACCAGGGCTGCTGGGCGGCCTTACTTTATACATTTTAAGCCGCACTTTATATTTCAGGCTCATTTACAAAAACAAATGGAAAAAGGGATTAACGGCTTTATTATTTATTATTGTTTTTCTTATCATTATCGCCTTGCCTGTCTGGCTCAGCGTAAATCTTATTTCTCCCAAAATAAATGCAGCATTTTCCAACCAGGAAAAAATTGTTCAGGGCATACAGGCTATTTCCGGTAAAATTCAGGATAAAACAGGCGTGCAACTTTTATCTTCCGAAAACACAAGATCAATTGCCCAAAAAATATCCTCTTTTATTCCGCGGCTGTTAAATAGCACTGCAACGGTTCTGGCAAATGTACTCATGATGTTTTTCCTGCTTTATTATTTATTAACGGGCGGAAAGGAAGTAGAAAAATATTTGCACCACATCATTCCGTTAAAACCAAAGAATATTAATACGCTTGCCGCAGAAACAAAAATGATGATAAGAGCAAATGCTTTAGGCATCCCCATTATATGTATTGTGCAAGGTCTTTTTGCAGCACTTGGTTACTGGATATTTGGTGTAAATGACTGGGCGCTTTGGGGCTTTGTTACCGGTGTGTTTGCATTTTTTCCTTTGGTAGGTACTATGATTATATGGGTGCCGTTGGCGGGCTATTTATTTATGCAGGGCACCAACTGGCCGGCAATAGGGCTCACTATTTACAGCCTTGTGGTTACAGGCAATGTAGATTACATAGCAAGGCTAAGCCTGATGAAAAAAATGGGCAATGTTCATCCCTTGGTAACGGTGCTTGGGGTTATTGCAGGCCTAAGCCTTTTTGGTTTTATCGGGCTTATTTTCGGGCCATTGCTTATCAGTTATTTTCTTATCCTTTTAAAAATTTATGTGAACGAATTTGGTGGGGATACAACTTTATCTGGAACAACAACACCGCCGGAATAAAATTTTTTCAGCAAAATAATTTCATCATAAATCTGCTTCATACAAAGTTGTTGGCAGACTTTTTTTATTATTGTACATTCAATTATTATGGGGATAGAAAACGATATTAATCAAACCAGATTCAGGAACGAATATCAGAAAGCAGCTATTAATTTCATTTATACTTTTAACTGGATGAATGAGAAAATGAAATGCATTTTTGACCGTGAAGATATTACTCCGCAGCAATTTAATATTCTACGCATTTTACGTGGCGCAGGCAAACCCATCTCTACTTTGCAAATAAGACAACGCATGCTGGATAAAATGAGTGATACCAGCAGGATTGTGGACCGGCTTTTAACGAAGGGCCTGGTGAAGAAAAATATTTGTGCCAATGATAAAAGATTAGTAGACGTTAGCATAACTGACAAAGGAAAAAAATTACTTGAAAAAATTGATGCGTACAATGATGACATGGATGCTGTAATAAGTAACCTTTCTGAAACAGAAGCAAAAACGCTGAATAAATTGCTTGACAAAATCCGCTCCATACAATAATTAATCCTACATGAAAAACATACTACTTTCCGTTTGTGGTGTCTGCTTTATATTTTTTTTTACTTCGGCACAGCAGCCTGCAAAGCCCGAATTTAGAGGAGTATGGGTAGCTACTGTAGATAACATTGACTGGCCTGATCAGCCAACCATCAACAGCGAAGTACAAAAAGCCGAATTCATAAAATTGCTGGATATGCATAAAAGAAACGGCATGAATGCTGTGATCGTACAGGTGAGGCCCTGCACTGATGCTTTTTATCCATCCCCGTTTGAGCCCTGGAGCCAATGGCTTACGGGACGCCAGGGTCTACCGCCATTTCCCTATTACGATCCGCTTGCTTTTATGATTACGGAAACCCATAAACGAGGCATGGAGTTTCATGCCTGGCTGAATCCTTATAGGGCCATATTCAATATTTATAACTCATCCATTGCTCCTGCACATATCACCAAAATTCATCCTGAATGGTTTCTTACTTACGGTGATAAAAAATATTTTGATCCCGGAAATAAAGAAGTACAGCAATATGTAAATGCAGTAGTAAAAGATGTAGTAAGCAGGTATGAAATAGATGCCATTCATTTTGATGATTATTTTTACCCCTACCGTATTACTGGTAAAGAATTTCCGGATGAGGAAAAATACCAGCAGTATGGCAAAGGAATGAATAAAGATGACTGGCGCAGGAGCAATACAGATTCCATAATAATGTTACTGAGTAAAACCATTAAAGAAACCAATAAAAAATGCCAGTTTGGTATAAGCCCTTTTGGGGTGTGGCGCAATGCAGATAAAGATATGAATGGCAGTAATACCAAAGCGGGCCAAACCAATTACGACGATCTATATGCAAATATTCTGCTGTGGCTAAAAAACGGTTGGATAGATTACGTAACACCGCAACTGTACTGGGAGTTTGGTCATAAAACTGTAGCTTTTGAAACGCTGGTCGATTGGTGGAGTAAACATACATATGGAAAAAATTGCTATATCGGTTTAGGCATTTACCGGGGCGGCAGCAATGAAGCCTGGAAAGATAAAACCCAACTGCCAAGGCAAATCAAATTAATCAGAAGTACTCAAAATATTCAGGGCATGGCTTTCTTCAGCAGCAAAACATTTGAAAAAAATCCTAACGGGTGGAGCGACAGCCTGCGGCTAAATTATTTTAAAGATCCTGCACCTCTCCCTGTAAAAAAATAACTATGGAATTATCAGCCTTACAATTCCAATTACTTGCGAAATTTAAATAAGCCCTTAACAGTTATTTTGTTAGTAAAAAAATAAAGCCCAAACCGCAAAATTTATAAAAAAGCCGGAATTGAGATGTCTTTAATCTTTTATTCTAAGCCATCCTTAAAATAAAATTCACATAGATCCTTGTTGGCACTGCATTATAAGAACTGTCTCTCTATAAAAATCGGGTTTGCATCAATAATCATGCAGAAATTAAAATTTTACTTTTATCTTTCGCTTTTAAAATTAGATTGGTTGTAAATTTACGGCTGACTTTTTAACAGTTTCGAACCAAATAAATCCCGGGAAATAACTTTTTACAATGGCATTACATCAGAGTTTACAGCAAAAGTTACTTCAAAAGCTTTCTCCGCAGCAGATACAATTGATGAAACTGCTACAGGTACCTACGGCCATACTGGATGAACGGATTAAAGAAGAGATGGAGGAAAACCCGGCACTTGAGCAAAGTGAAGATGGCCATGAAGATGAATTTGAAAATGACGAATTTAAAGAAAATACAGAAGATGAATTTGAGGTAGATGGCAGTGCAGATGAATATGAAAATATTGATATCAGTGATTATGTACATGAAGGTGATGATGATGTAGGAGACTATAAATTACGGGATGATAATTATCCTGAGCAGGATGACAGCAGGGTTATACCTCATAAGGTAGAAACCAGTTTTATAGAGCTTATGCTGCAGCAATTAGGCATGCTGAAACTTTCCGAACACCAGCAGAAAATAGCAGAACATATAGTTGGCAGCCTGGATGATGATGGCTATCTGCGGAGGGAAATTACCGCCATAATAGATGACCTGGCTTTCAGGCAAAATATAGACACAAATGAACAGGAGATCAGTGAGATCTTATTACAAATCCAGCAGTTTGATCCGCCTGGGGTAGGCGCAAGAAACCTGCAGGAATGTTTGCTGTTGCAACTGGAACGGAAAGTAGACCAGGGGAAATCTGTAGAGCTGGCTATAAAGGTGTTAGATAAATATTTCGATGAGTTTACAAAAAAACATTACGAAAAAATTCAGCGGGCCCTTAATTTATCTGATGAGCAATTAAGGGAAATAATTCAGCAGATTGTAAAGTTAAACCCAAAGCCCGGTGGCATTACCGGCGAAAGTGGTAAAGGAGCAAACTATATTATTCCTGATTTTTTTATTGTAAATAATATTGGCAAGCTGGAGCTTACGCTAAACAGTAAGAACGCCCCTGACCTGCGCATAAGCGAGGGATACAGGGATATGCTGAAAGATTATGACAAGGGTACCAAAAAAGACAAACGGCAAAAGGAAGCAGTATTATTCATTAAACAAAAAATAGATTCTGCCAAATGGTTTATTGATGCCATTAAGCAAAGACAAAACACTTTGCTTAATACAATGGAAGCTATTATGAATTACCAGCACAATTTTTTTCTTACAGGAGATGAAACAGATTTGAGGCCAATGATCCTGAAAGATATTGCAGAACGTACTAACCTGGATATCTCTACCGTAAGCCGGGTAGCGAATAGCAAATTTGTACAAACTGAGTTTGGAACATACCGGTTGAAATTCTTCTTTAGTGAAAGCCTTCAAACGGACAGTGGAGAAGAAGTAAGCACCCGTGAAGTAAAAAAAATCCTCATGGATATTATCCAGGAAGAAAGTAAAAAACATCCCTACAGTGATGAAAAACTCACTGAAATGCTCCAGGAAAAAGGTTATAATATTGCACGTCGTACAGTGGCCAAATACCGGGAGCAATTGAATATCCCGGTAGCACGCCTGAGAAAAATACTATAAAATTGTTATGATGAGTAAGGCTTTAGAAGAAAGGCAGTTGGGTGCAGGTTATACCTCTCCTTTTCTTAAATGGACAGCAGTTTTTATCTCTTATCTTTTTCACCCTGTTTTTATTCCGGTATATGCTATTTGGTTTTTAGTCTTTGTTCACCCATCCTATTTTTCCGGGTTTTCTATTGGCGCAAAAAAATACACTCTTTTAATAGCGGCTTATAACCTTGTATTTTATCCTTTACTTAGTGTCCTTCTTTTAAAAGCGGTAGGCTTTATTGATTCCATTTTTTTAAGGACAAAAAAAGACAGGATAATACCTTATATGGCTTGTGGCATTTTCTTTTTCTGGGGCTATACTATTTTTAAAGAACAGAGTCAGTATCCTGCTATTTTAGCTTCTTTTATATTTGGCATATTCCTGGCTTCAAGTGGTGCCCTGCTGGTAAACATTTATTTTAAAATCAGCATGCATGCAATTGGTATGGGTGGGCTTATTGGTTTGTTTATTATTATTGCAAACAGCAACACTATGTTGATGAGTTGGCCATTAAGTATTGTTCTGCTCCTTGGCGGACTAGTATGCACTGCACGCCTTTTAATTAGTGATCATCAGCCAAAAGATATATATACTGGTCTTTGTATCGGGCTTTTATCTCAGTTCATTGCCGCATTTATAATGATGTGATGCAAATCTGTACAAATTAATTCACTGCTTTATAATATAAATGAAGAAGCCCCGTCCAATATCGGGGCTCTTCGTTGTCCTGTAGTGCCTAACAAAAATTCTTATATAATTTACAATAACCAATTTTCATCGCTATTGGCAAGTGTTACATTAAATTTTTAAAACCATTAAGAAGGGAGATTACAAACATGCGGCAACAACAAAGTTGTTGCATAGGCAAGCAGAATGAAGTCGGTTTCTCGTGGTTTTCATAATGCAATTGTAAGCGCAATTGCATTTGTGCTTATTAAGCGTTTATTGCCACCTTTTATTGTGTACGGGATGAAAAGCCGATATATTTATTTTTAGTTCATGTATTTGGTAGTAAATTTTCTAACTACCGGTATCGCATACATGACATTAATAAATACGTATTTATACCTTTGCAGCGCCTTTATTTGTATGAAGAGCCCGGTATGCAATGCCTGCGCTTATTAACATTAATATTGCACCCAGCAAAAAAGCAGCACCTGAAAAATGAACAGCTCCTCCGGGTTTTGTATAATAAGCAAATAAGCCCGTCATCAGCGGCGGCCCTACCATAGAAGTAAGGCTGATAAGGCTTGCCAGGGCGCCCTGTAATTCTCCCTGCTCATTGGCAGGTACACTTACAGAAATGATTGACTGCAGCGCCGGGCCCGAAATTCCGCCAAGGCAATAAGGTATTAAAAACACAAACATCATCCAGCTTTGTGAGGCAAATGCAAAAAGCAAAAGCCCAACGGCATATAATAACAGCCCCGTATAAACGCTTCTTTCATTACCCAGCAACGGGTTTACCACTCTTATCAATCCGCCCTGTACAGCGGCTATCAATAAGCCTACTGCCCCCAGCGAAAGGCCAATCATTTTTGTATTCCATCCAAATTTTTCAATAGCAAAAAAGCTCCAGTTACTCTGCACGGCGTGAGAAGCAATATAAATAAGCGTAAAGGCAATAATTAATCCCCCCAGCGCCGGGTATTTTTTTAATTTTAATAAAGAAAGGCCTGGCACAGTAGTTTTCCAATTAAAAGGCCGGCGGTTTTCTTTGGGCAACGATTCGGGTAAAACGAAATACCCATACAGGCAGTTTATAAAACTCAACCCAGCCGCCGCCATAAAAGGAATACGGGGGCCGAAAGAACCCAGCAAGCCGCCAATCACAGGCCCTATGATAAATCCTAAACCAAATGCTGCACCTATCATTCCAAAATTCTGTGCCCTGTTTTCATTGGTACTTATATCAGCAATGTAAGCGGTAGCAGTAGTAAAACTGGCACCCATAATACCTGCAATGGCACGGCCGGCAAACAGCCAACCTATGGATGGTGCAAACGATAAAAACAAATAATCCAAGCCAAAACCAAACAGGGATAAAAGCAACACCGGGCGTCGGCCAAATTTATCGCTGAGGCCGCCAATGATGGGTGCACATAAAAACTGCATTATAGCATAGGTGCCGGTAAGCCATCCACCATATTTAGATGCCTCGCTTATATTCCCATGTATTAACTGTTCTATTAGTTTTGGAAGTACGGGTATAATCAATCCCAGCCCCGTAACATCAATCATCAGGGTAAGAAAAATAAAACCTATGGCTGCCTTTCTTTTTGTATGCATACTATAATTTCAATTGTGCAAAAATGCAGGTATAAATGCAACTATCCATTATTTATTTAAGGTTGATAAATATTTTTTTGGTCCGGGCTATATACCTCTGTGGATCACCGTTGCATCGCCCTCTTGTACTTTTAATTATCTATTCAACAAATTTTGCAGCTTCCACCGAACCCTGCTGCATTTTACTATGCTTATAAATTCCTCATATGTTAATCAACAAAATCCGTGTTAAACTGTCCAATCCGTGTCCTCCGTGTTTCTATCCTACTACCTCCGCTTACCAAATATTTCCCCACAATTATAAAACCGGTCTCGGCTACGCTTAGAATGACCATCATAAAATTTACCTTTGCAAAATGGCAAAATATTTAGATGAACTGAACGAACCACAAAGAGAGGCGGTACTGCATAAAGATGGCCCTATAATGATTATTGCCGGTGCCGGCAGCGGCAAAACAAAAGTGCTCACTACCCGTATTACCCACCTGATGAGTGAACATAAAATAGATTCTTTTAATATACTGGCACTTACGTTTACCAATAAGGCCGCAGCAGAAATGAAAGAAAGAATTGAACGCACACTCGGAAATACCGAAGCCAGGAATTTATACGTTGGCACTTTTCACAGTGTGTTTGCAAGAATATTAAGAGCCGAAGCCGGTAAGATTGGCTACCCGAATAACTTTACAATTTATGATACTGATGATGCCAAGAGTGTAGTGAAAACGGTAATAAATGAATTGAATTTAGATGATAAGCAATACAAGCCTAACGTAGTGTACAACCGTATTTCGGCTGCAAAAAATTCGCTGATAGGCCCGGCAGAATATGCCAATGATGGCATGTTGCAGCAGGAAGATGCAAGGGCAAACCGGCCCATGCAGGCGCAGATTTACGATGCTTACTGCAAGCGCTGTTTTAAAAACGGGGCCATGGATTTTGATGACCTGCTTTTTAAAATGTACATCCTGCTTAAAAATAATCCTGAAGCACTCAGCAAATATCAACGTAAGTTTAAATACATTTTAATAGATGAGTACCAGGATACCAACCCTGCCCAGTACGAAATAATAAAATTGCTTGGTGCAATGCATGAAAACGTTTGCGTAGTTGGTGATGATGCACAAAGTATTTACAGTTTCCGGGGAGCTACCATCGAAAATATTTTGCAGTTTCAAAAAGATTATGATGATGTAACAGTGGTAAAGCTGGAGCAGAACTATCGCAGCACTAAAAATATTTTAAATGTTGCCAACGAAATAATCAGTAACAATAAAGGGCAGATAAAAAAAACGTTATTTACCAATAATGATGAAGGCGAAAAGATAAAACTTATCCGTACCATGACGGATAATGATGAAGGTAAAATGGTGGCAGATACTATTAAAGAACAAAAACTACGCAACCATTTTTTTAATAAAGATTTTGCCATTCTGTACCGTACGAATGCACAGAGCCGGAGTTTCGAAGAATCCCTTCGACGCATGGGCATTGCTTACCGCATTTATGGGGGCATGAGTTTTTATCAGCGCAAAGAAGTAAAAGATTTTATTGCTTACCTGCGCCTGATCGTTAATCCAAATGATGAAGAGGCATTAAAACGCATCATTAATTTCCCCGCCAGGGGTATTGGCAAAACCACGGTGGATAAAGCGGTGCTTTATGCAAATGAAAATAATATTTCTGTATGGGATGTACTCTGTAATGCCGTGATGTATGGTTTTAGAAGTGGTACGCTGGAAAGCATTGATGGTTTTGTTACCAGCATAAAAATGTTTAAAAGCGAACTGCAGAAAAAAAATGCCTACGACCTGGCCATCATTGTGGGCAAAAGCACGGGTATTGTAAAAGAATTATTTAATGACAAAACCACCGAAGGGCTGGCCCGGTATGAGAACGTACAGGAATTATTGAACAGCATAAAAGAATTTACCGAAACGCCGATGAATGAAGAAGATGGCGAAGTAGGCGATAAAAGCCTGGGCAGTTACCTGCAGCAAATTGTATTGCTTACCGATGCTGACGGTGATGATAAAGAAAACCAGGATGTGGTAAAACTGATGACGATACATGCGGCAAAAGGGCTGGAGTTTCCGGCAGTATTTGTAGGAGGTTTGGAAGAAACGCTTTTTCCGAATGCCATGAGCATTAATACCAGGGAAGAACTGGAAGAAGAAAGAAGATTATTTTATGTAGCTATTACAAGAGCCAAAACAAAATTGTATTTAAGTTTCTCCAATGCCCGTTACCGTTTTGGCCAGTTGCAACAAAATGATCCCAGCCGGTTTTTAGATGAGATTCCCGAAGAACATTTAGACCGAAGCTATGCCGGCGGTGCAGCAAAAAATAATGCCGATACCGGCTGGAACCGGGGCAGTGCTTTTGACCGGATGCAAAGGGGTTTTGGAAATTCATCGTCTGAAAGCAGCGGGCTACAGTACCAGGAAAAAAAGAAAACAGCATACAGCACTCCTTTTGCCACCAGGGCGCAGGTAAAGGAGCATACGCCTTCAGAAAATTTTATGGCAAGTGATACCAGTAATTTAGTTGCCGGCCAAAAAGTAGAGCATCAGAAATTTGGATTTGGCGAAGTGATAAAAATGGAAGGCTCGGCACATAATCCTATTGCTACCGTAAAGTTTGAATTGAATGGGGAGAAAAAAATAATGCTTAATTATGCAAAGTTGAGGATTATACCTGAACAAGCTGGATAAGGCAGATGGTAGAGCTGATATTTTAAAACCGTTTTGCATAATGCTTCACCTCATTTTGCTTCCCAAAAACAAATTCGCTTTTATCTGCCCGGTAAGTATTAAAACTCCAGGTTTTATTATTGGCCAATACCTGCATAGTGCTGTCTTTTAAAATAAATATGCAGGCAAATTTTTGCTGCATGTTATTTATGTTCATCACAATTTCCCCGGTAGCAATATTTTGAGTAGAGTCTTTTAATACCGCCAATGAATATACCAGTTCCGTTTCATCATTTATTACACCGGGTTTGGCCTCTTTTTTATACACCATCCATTTACCCATAATATCGGCTAACAAAATATTTTTGGGGATGTTGTTATCGGTTTGCTTAATGGAATCTTTTCCTACGGTTTCCAGGTAAAAAAATTTTACCCGGCGCATTGTTTTTAATACATCCCAATCCTTCAATATCATTTGCGTGCCGGCAATAGAAACGATAGAATAGCTGTCTTCCGCAACGGTTAATATACTGCCGCCTTCTATGTCAGCATCACCTTTCATATCCATACTCATTCCTTCTTTTACTTCCACTTTGTCTTTAACGATAACAAGCATCAGGGTATCTGTATAAGCAAGTTTTTTATGCGTAGCAATATCTACACGTCCATATTCCTGCCATTTGCCTTGCACCTGCTCCATAGCAAAATTGCTTTTGCGGGGAGCTGAAGTTTTTTTCATTTTTATGGGTGTAGTGCCTTTTCTAATTACTCTTTGGGAAAAAACATTTTGTACCATTGATACTAATAAACAGCCAACAAAAAATATTTTGTTACTTTTCATAAAATCATTTAAAATAATTATTAATTCTAAAAAGGATAGCCATATACCCGGCGGCGTATAATAACTTAGCAATAAGGGTTCCAATAAAAAGAAATGATTTCAGAATAATAGTTAAACAGATAAAATTTACCTGTTTGTTATTCAAAAAGAAAATCAGGAAGACTTGATTAACTATTTTTTTTCTTTACTTTTTGTTCACTTTGTAAGTTTCTATAACTTCATCCAGTTTAAAGCGGACAAAGTAACTACCGGCCGGCAACCCGCCCAGGTGAATATGCCCATTGTTGATACCCGAAACTGCAGAAAGCGTTGTTACTATTACCTGCCTGCCCTGTACATCAGTCACCACCACCGACATTGAACCCGCCTTGTCACCATTGAATTTCAGCATTAGCACTCCCTCTGAATTTAGAGGGTTGGGCGATAAAGAAATAATAAGTTTGTCTGCCGCAATATTGTTCTTTAAAAGTTTGATAGGAGACAATTGCGACCGGCCATCTTTATCAACAATGGAAAGCGCATAATAAACATACTTTATTCCTCCGGGTATTTTTTTATCGGTAAATGAATATGTTTTTTCTACTGATGAATTACCGTTGGCGGGTACACGGGCTACTTCGGAAAAGGTAGTTCCATTGGTACTTTTGCGGATGGAAAAATAATCTGCATTGGATTCTGACTGCGTAACCCACGACAGGAAGGGGCTGTTGTTTTTATAACTTACATCGAATCCGGATAATACAACCGGCAGCACAACTGAGGCAGTAAATGAACCAGACATAACAGCAGCGCCATGTACAGTACAAAAATAAGTATAAGTGCCGGCTGCTGTTACGGTATAATCAAATGTATTGCCTACTGTACCCGTTGGTGACGAATCCCAGGCTAATGCGGTTGCAGGAACTACGGAAGAAGTAGTACTATGAAATCCACCCACCCATACCCAGTGAATAACATCCCCCACTACTACATTGAGGCTTGCCGGGGTAAACTGAAAGTTAGAAATGTTCACATTCCAGGTGGTGGCTCTGGTATGCAGTTGAGCAAAAAGAAACAAAAGAAGTAATCCTTTTTTCATACAAGTGTTTTTCGTTGAGTAAATAAAGCGTGATTAAATATATTAATTAATTTGGTTATTTTAAAATTTAGGGCTTATTGATATTGTAGTATTGATAATTTGCGAAATAAGAAATTTAAGTCCCGTTTGTGGGGGTTACCGGCATTTTAAAAAACATTTCAAACTATATTAAGTAAATTTGCTATCGAAATAAATAACACGGTCATGATAAAGACAGGTAACCCGGTAATAAGCATTTACACCGAAATGACTCCCAACCCCGAGACAATGAAATTTGTTGCAAACAAATTATTGTATCCCGGCAAAAGCATTGATTTTCCTGATGAGGCAAGTGCAAAGCCTTCGCCACTGGGCCAGGAACTTTTTAGCTTCCCTTTTATAAAATCCGTATTTATAGCCAGCAATTTTATCACCCTTACCAAAACAACTGATACAGATGATTGGCAGGATGTAATACCTGCTATTAAACAGTTTTTAAAAGAATATTTAGAGGATGGTAAGGTTGTGGTAAATGATGAAGAAGTAGCTACAATGAAATCTGCCAGCAGTAACGAAGTAAGTGCCGATGATGATGATGTGGTAAAACGGATAAAAGAATTATTGGAAAACTATGTAAAGCCTGCAGTAGAAATGGATGGCGGCGCTATACAATTTAAAAGTTATGAAAACGGTACGGTAAATCTAGCTATGCAGGGAAGTTGCAGTGGCTGCCCATCAAGCACTATCACTTTAAAAGCCGGCATAGAAGGTATGATGAAACGCATGATACCGGAAGTAAAAG
>JBDUCK010000163.1:0-7582 GCA_040003485.1 Ferruginibacter sp.
AAAGAGCTAAAGCCTGTAGTTGGTGCAATAAACCTGTTGATCAATAAATCATCCACTTTTTTGTTATAAATATTTGCAGTAAAATTGACCCTGCTATTAAGAAAAGCTAGATCAACACCAAACTCTAATTCATTTTGCCGCTCTGGTTTTACATTTGTGTTGGCCAATGTGGTATTGGATGTTAAAGAAGTACGGGAATTAAATGAGTTGGAACTATATGCATTAAATCTTGAGTAAGCCCCAATACCTGTAAGGTTTCCACTTTCCCCATAAGCAATTCTTAATTTTGCAAAATTCCAAAAATTACTTAACGACATGTTTTTCCAGAACTCAGCTTCGCTTATAACAAAACTTGCACTTGCCTTGGCATATTTCTGATTACGCTGATCTTTACCAAAAACTGATGAGCCATCTACCCGTATTGCTCCTGTAAGAAACAACACATTTTTATACTTGAAATTTTGTTGTGCATAATAGCCTGAAATTGATAGCTCACTTCTATCATCAATCCCGGCAATTGAGGTGCTTGCGCCGTTTACTGTTTGTACAAAAGGTGCAAGACCACGGCCCTGGGACAAGAGGTAATTATTTTTTTCATATTGAACAGAATAACCAACCTGGGTGGTAGAAGCAATGTCATTGTTTATATTAAACTGGTAGGTTCCGTTTATTTCATTATTTATCTGGAAAAAATTATCCGTTGCGGCACTGGCATATCCGTTTAAAGTAGGATCTAATGTTGCTCCGCCGCCAAAAAATCCGGTACTTACATTGTAAGCAAACGGTGGTATAAAGGTTTGTCCACGTTGTGCATACTGGTCAATGCCCAAAGTATAATCTAAAGTGAAACCTTTAAAAGGCCTTATTTTTAAACCGATGCCTGCAATGAGCCTATTGGTTTCTTCCTGTTGTTTTATATCTTCAATAACAGATACGGGGTTCACTCTTCCCCTTTCACCTATAGCTTTAATATTTCCAAATGCATCTCTTGTAAAAAGATCATGAAAATTGCCAATGATGTTGATGGAATTTAAAGGAGAAAAAAATGAGTTGCCATCGGGCTTTTCATTTCCGAAGCTGTTGACATAATTTAACCCAATATTAAAATTTACTTTTTCTCCTATAGCCTGGTCTAAATTCACCCTAAAACTGTATCTTCTAAAATCTGTATTTTTTATAATGCCTTCATTTTTAAAATAGGAACCGGAGGCATAATATTTTGTTTTATCTTTTCCACCTGCAATTGAAATATTATTATCTGTTCCTATTGCATTTTGAAAAATATAATCATTATAGTTATAACGGTTAACCGAAGTTGTGGTGATTAAAGCCGGTGTTAAGATATCCTGCGTTTGTGCCCCAGGCCCATCAGTAGGTCCGCCAAATTTTGTTGGCGATTGATTTACCTCTACACCCTTTCTTAATTTGCTAAACATAAGTGTTGATGAAAAACTTATAACCGGTGCGCCAGTACTTCCACGTTTTGTAAAAATCTGTACAACGCCCGCATTTGCCCGGGAGCCATAAATTGCAGAAGCTGCTGCACCATTAAGCACTTCTACTCTTTCAATGTCAGCAGGGTTAATATCTGCCAACCTATTTTGGCCGATGGCGCCTACAAAAGTTTGTCCATCGTAGCCAGCCTGAGTATTGGTTACTCTTGTGGTGGCGTTATTTATAATAACACCATCTACTATATATAAAGGTTCGCTGCTACTGGAAATAGAGCTGATACCTCTTAAACGAACAGAGATACCACCTGAAGGATCGCCACTATTTTGCGTAATCTGGGCACCTAAAGTTTTACCCTGTAACGCAGCTAAAACATTGCCTGTAGCACCTTTGGTAAGTTGTTCCCCCTTAACGGTACTAATGTAACTTCCTAATTGTCTTCGTGTAGTTCCGGTAGACGTACCTGTTACTACAACTTCATCTAAACCTAAAGCATCTGTCTGCAATTGTGCACTTGCAGTAATAAGAGGGTCATCATTAACTGTAAAATTTTGCTCTTCTGTTTTTAGCCCTACTCCCGAAAAAACAAGTATGTATTTCCCTTTTTTTAAGTTAGCATTAAATTCGTAAGAGCCATCCGCATTTGTTGAAACACCGGCATTATTACGCTTTACTGTTACAGAAACATTTGCTATTCCTTCGCCGTTACTATTAGTTACTCTACCGCTTATTTTTACCTGTGCCATAGTGGCCAGGGTAATTAGATTCATGAAAAGAAACATGCTTAACCATTTTCTTTTATGTAACCATTGGGGAATGTAATTATTCATGTTGCAGTTTTATTTGGTTATAAAATATTTATAAAATTTTCAATCCCTTTTTAAGATAGGGTTGCAGTATAACTGAGTCTGCCTCTAATTCAGTTACCAATACATCAATTGCGGTGATATCACAAACCTGTATGCGTTGGCAGGTATTTATTTTTTCGCCAATGGTTAGCGATACCACCTGGGCAGAAGATTCGATCATGGCTTTTTTTACCTGCACTACTTCCCAATCATTGTCTGTTAATCCATGCTCTGCATCCAGGGCATTGGTACCTACAAAACAGATATCTGCTTTAATCTGTTTTATTTTGGAGATGGCTTCTCCGCCAACGGTGATCTGCGAATTTTTAGAGACTTTATCGCCTATTAATATCACTTCTATTGTGGGGTGATGAAGGTATTCCAGGGCGGCAGGCAAACTTCCGGTAATAAATGTAGCCTGCAGATTTTCCGGTAAAGCCCTGGCCAGCTCAATAATAGTAGTACCTCCTGTGGTGAGTACAAACATGCCATCTTTAATGAGTGTAGCAGCTTTTTGTGCAATACATTTTTTATTTTCTAAAGAATAAACTTTGGAGGAATTGAATGAATTGTAAAAAGATTTAGAGAGGGCACCGCCATGCGCTTTTATTAATTTTCCTTCATCCGACAATTCCTGTAAATCCCTCCGAATAGTATCTTCGGAAACATTTATTTCTAAACTTAAATCCCCACATACTACCCGATTGTGTAAATTAACCTTATGAAGTATAAATGCTTGCCTCTCTTTTTTCAGCATTGGATTATTAATTTCGGTCTTGTAATATTAAGGATATCTTTTCATTTCATGCAATAAAAAGCATTTAATTTTATATTTATTGGCAGTAACCAGCAAAAATTATTACACAATTATGTTTTTAATTTGTGTTTTAAACAAAAAGTAATGAATAGAAATATAGAAAGGCTTTATAAAATTGCAAAAAAGAAAAAGCGAATGGTAATTGGTTTAATGAGTGGCACTTCGTTAGATGGTTTAGATGTGGCGCTTTGCAGTATAAAAAATAGTGGTATTAAAACAAAACTGCAATTGGTTCATTTTACTACTATCGCTTTTGATGAAGATTTTAAGAATGAAATCAAAACCATATTCTCAAAAAAAAATATTGACCTTGAAAAATTATGTTTGCTCAATCCGTGGATCGCATTAAAACATGCAGGTATAATTGATCAATGCTTAAAAGAATGGAATATTAATAAAGACAATATCGATTTAATTGCCAGTCACGGGCAAACTATTTACCATGCTCCTAAAAGTTTACATCAACAATTAAAGTTTGGAAATGCGACTTTACAAATTGGAGATGGCGATCATTTATCTGTTGCCACGGGCATTATAACCATTAGTGATTACAGGCAAAAACATATTGCTGCCGGAGGAGAGGGTGCACCGCTGGCCGTGTATGGGGATTATTTAATTTTTGGAAAAAAAGGCGAAGACAGGATACTATTAAACATCGGTGGCATTGCAAATTTTACTTACCTGCCTGCAAACAGGGATGCCGAAAAAATTTTCTGTACAGATACCGGGCCAGGAAATACCCTGATGGATGCTTTTACACAACAGCATTTTAAAGGAAAATACTTTGATGAAGATGCTTCTATAGCAAAGGCAGGAACAATTAATGCTGAGCTTCTGTCAATTCTAAAACAACATTCATTCTTCAGCAGCAGCTTTCCAAAAACAACCGGTCCTGAATTATTTAATTTACAATACCTGGAACAGGCAAAACAAAAATCTACTACAGAAAATATTTCTATTGAGGACACAATGGCTACACTAAATAAATTTTCTGCTGATACAATTGTAGCTGCTTTAAAAAACACTGTTGGAGCTGAAAAATCATTCAAAATTTTCAGTAGTGGCGGCGGTATGCATAATCCTCTATTGATAAAACATCTGACAGACCAATTACCCAATTGCACTTTTTATAATACCGCAGATTTAAATATAGATCCTGATGCCAAGGAGGCGGTATTGTTTGCTGTACTGGCTAATGAAGCAGTGGCTGGTAATAACGATTATATGGACAAAAATATTAAACAAATGCCCGCTGTTGCAATGGGCAAAATAAGTTTCCCGGATTAATGGCTTTGCTCCAGGTAATCTTTTAAGTTATTGAGAGCAGTCTCATAACCGGGACCAGTTATTTTATCAATAAAAATTCCAGCGAATTTTTCCCAGGGGTACCATTTTAGTTTTGTAAGTACCCTCCATTCTACCTGTAATCCCGTTGCGTCTTTCACTGGTACAATTGTTATTGTGTTCTCTGCATCTTTTTCGCCGGGCCTTATCAGCATAGCTTTTACTGATAGGGGTGTACTTTCTGTAATAAGCAGTTTATTTTTTTTGTTTGCCGTAACCCACTCTACATAAGCATTTACGCCAACTGAAGGATTACTGAATACAGCAGCAGGATCATTTTTAAAAACGGGATGCCAGTTCTTCCAATTTTTTAGATCTGCTATCTGCGCTGTAATTTTTTCTGCCGGTGCATAAATAACAACCGCCTTTACTGTCATTACTTTTGATGGAATAAATAAAGAAAGCAGGGTAACCATTAAAAATAAACCAAACATCACAATTACAAAACCCTTTATCATTCTCATATCAATATTATTTAAACGCAGTGTATTAAATGCTAAAAAAGGAGAAGAAAAATTATTTTCTTCTCCTTAAAACTATTCCCATTTAAAAACTTTAACTGCTACAAAATATACAATTACGCCCCACAACAGTAAAACACCAATTTCCCATCTTACATCCCATAAACTTTGACCTTCAAATGCCACACTACGCATGGCGGTATTTAAATGCGTTAAAGGCATTGCTTTTGAAATTGGCTGCAGCCATTTGGGAAATGCATCAATTGAAAAAAATGTACCTCCAAGCAAAAATTGCGGTAGGGTAATTAAATTGGCAAACGGTGGTATAGTGCTATCGCTGGTGGCAAGACCGCTGACAATAAAACCAAAACCCATAAATATTACCAGGCCAATAAAACTAAGTATCAGCATATCTAAAAAAGTTTGTACGCCATTTATCAATGTAAAGCCAAAGAAAAAATAGCCTGCCGAAATAATTACAATTGCCGTAAGCATTTGAAAAATCACCCTGCTAAGCCCTTCACCTAACACAATAAATGTCCGGCTGATAGGTGTGGCAAAAAACCGCTTTAGCACCAGAGTATTTCTAAGATTAAAAAACATAAATGCTACGCCAAATACGCCGGAACTTAACAATGAAAAGCCCAACTGGCCGGGAAGTATAAAATCAATTGTTTTATATTGGCGTATTTCTGTTATGTCTTTTTTATAATCAAAATCAAATGCTGCATACGAGGGACGGTCTTTATATAGTTTACCGCTTACTTCATTTATTTTACTTTCTATTAATGCCTTAAGCTGTGGCCATTTATCGTTGCTGGATGTGGTACTTTTAAGTTGTACACTGTAGGGATTTACAGCGCCGGTGTTTTTAATAATATTAATAATTCCGGCTATTCTTCCTTTTTGCATATCCAGTTTTAGTTCTTTATCAGAATCATAATGTATAATTTTTACACCTTCTGTATTTTTTATGGCATTATATAATTCGTTACTGGTGTCTGAAGTGTTTTCTACTACAATCCTGAAAGATTGCCTGCCGCTTCCATTGCCTATAAAGCCAAAAACCAGAATAAAAATGAAGGGAAATACAAAACTAAAAATAACGGCCGAAGGGCTTCGCATGATGGATTTAAGGCTCGCTTTTGTAATAGCCCACATTGCCCTTAACTGGTTATACTTCATAAATAAGCTATAATTTTGAAAGCAAATCTATTGCAAAAAATACAAAAAAAATTAGAAATTACCGACAAGTGTCGTATATTTGTATGACAAATGACTGAACAATGAAAAAGATAAATCCCACAAAAAAGAAAGCAATCGATAAAGAAAAAAATATTGCTAATAGTTTTGAAGAACCGGTTGCAGAATATAAAACTATAAAAATATTGCCTTCGCTTAAAGAATTTACTTATAATGAATTTAAAAAAATTGCAGATAAAACACCTTTTACACAGGCAGAATGGGCAGCTATGCTGCATGTAAGCGAACGTACATTGCAGCGGTATGCTAAAGCTAATGGAGCTTTTGCCCCTATTAATGCAGAAAGAGCTTTACAAATTGCAGAAGTGTTGCAGGAAGGCAAAACAGCTTTTGGAAAAGTGGAAAATTTTTATACCTGGCTAAAAAGAAATCCGTACATGGTTGAGGGCGATCTATCTTTTAATTCTCTTACTTCTTACGATGGCATACAAAAAGTTTTAACCCAATTGAGCAGAATTCAACACGGCCTTTTTGCATGATAGTTTACAGAATAAGTAATGCAATTTACAGCAATGATATTTCCGGTACCGGGGCCAAATTAAATGGCTCCAGGTGGAATAGTAAAGGGGTTCCCATGCTTTATACCTCTAATCATATTTCACTGGCTGTTTTAGAGATGCTGGTAAACACACAATTTAAAGATTACAGTATTGCACTTGATTTAATATATATCAGGTTACCGGATGATGAAGCTATAAGTGAAATAACGCTTAGTAAAATAAAAGAGAACTGGAAAGAAGATGCTTCGTATACTAAATTTATTGGAAATGAATTTATTAAACAAAGTCATTCTTTATTATTGAAAGTGCCTTCAGCTGTAATCCAGGAAGAATATAATTTTCTTGTCAACCCCTTACATCCTGATTTTAAAAAAGTAAAAATTCAAAAAACTAAATCTTTTTGGCCAGATAAAAGGCTCTTCTCTATCGAATGAATAAACTCTATTTTCTTCTCGGCAGCAACATGGGCAATAGTAAAAACAACCTGCTAAGGGCTCAAAAAAAAATTGAAGAATTGGTTGGGGTGGTCATTCGCCGAAGTCATCTTTATAAAACAGCAGCCTGGGGCAATACCAACCAGGCGGATTTTTTAAACCAGGTTATTGTTGTTTATTCAAAATATTCAGTAGAAAAAATCCTTGAAAAAATTCTGGTTATTGAAATGGATATGGGCCGCATACGAACCAGAAAAAATGCGCCCCGGTTAATTGACATTGATATTCTTTTTTTTAATAAGGAAACTATACAAAAAGAAAATTTAACGGTACCCCACCCCGCTATTCAGCTCAGGCGGTTTGTACTGGTTCCGCTAAATGAGCTTTCCCCTAATTTCATCCACCCGGTTTTACATAAAACAATTCACTGCTTATTACTTGAATGCCCGGATGAACTGGCTGT
>JBDUCK010000164.1:0-7569 GCA_040003485.1 Ferruginibacter sp.
CAGAATATTATTATGTAATACTGAAAGATGCCAACAGAGCTATTTTTATTGGGTTATGGCCGCCAACTATCCTGGGCTTGCTCATCTTTTTTAATATAAAAAAAAATCAATAAGCTATCATGGAAAACAATACAGATATCATCGTTTTAACGAGTGTTGTTATAGTACTTTTTATTGTATTTATTATTGCAACAGTAAGAGAGTTTAACACTATGAGTACCACAAAATTTGTGGAGAAAGAAGAAGGTGGCCCAAGAGCCGAAATGTTGCGTTTGGTTGGTAAACTTTTTACAGATGACAGGATTGATACCGGTAAAAAAATCAGATTTATGAATGCAGTTAAACCTATTATTGAAGACCTGCTGCCGGAAGATGAAACAAAGAAAGAATAAAAAATACAATGCGCCTGTGCAGTTTTTACTTCGGGTTAATTAATAAAAATTGCTTTAACATCCTGAACATAGCGTGCTTTTTAACACACATCCTTTCACATTTTAAAAAATAAAAAAACAATTATGAAATCAATTAAAAACGCTGCACTTTTTGTTGCAGCAGCATTATTCTCTATTAACGCAATGGCACAATCAAAAAAAGACATTGTAGATGTAGCCGCAGGCTCCACAGCCCACAGTACACTTGTAGCGGCGGTAAAAGCTGCAGACCTGGTAACTACCTTAAAAAGTAAAGGCCCTTTCACGGTATTTGCACCTACTAACGACGCTTTTGCAAAACTCCCTTCAGGCACCGTTGATAATTTATTGAAGCCGGAGAACAAAGCTGCACTTGCTGGTATACTAACTTATCATGTAGTCGCCGGGAAGCTGGATGCAAAAACTATTTTAGCTGCTATAAAAAAGGGCGGGGGCAAAGCTGTTCTAACAACAGTGGCAGGAGGAAAATTGACTGCCGAAGTGGTAAACGGAAAGGTTGTATTGACAGATGGAAAAGGCGGAACAGCAACTGTAACAGCAACGGACCTTGCAGCAACCAATGGTGTTATTCATGTAATTGATGCGGTATTGTTACCTGAGTAATTAGTCTTTACAATTTATTTTAATTTTCAAAACGGACACAGTAAATAAAACTGTGTCCGTTTCGGTTTTAACGGTTTCTAAAACCGAGTTGTATCCCATAATTTTTTTATTGTATTTTTTGAATGACCAACATATTTTATTATTCTGTTTAATCTTTTTTTTAAAAAATAGAAATGATGTTATCAAAATGTAATAATGGTGTAATTAAAAAAAGAAACTTATTATTTCATCAACTATTCCATACAGCATATGTTATAGATGCAACTAAAATATATGAAATGGAAAACATCGTAGAAATTGCATCAGGCAACAAAGATTTTACCACTTTGGTAGCCGCTGTTGTTGCGGCTGGATTGGCTGAAACATTAAGTGGCACTGGCCCATTTACCGTTTTTGCTCCCACCAACGAAGCATTTGCCAAGTTACCGGCAGGCACAGTTGAAGAATTAATCAAGCCGGAAAACAAAGAGAAACTAGCGGCTATCCTCACTTATCATGTAGTTGCGGGCAAGGCTTTATCTTCTGATTTGTCTGACGGGCAATTAATTAAAACAGTGAATGGACAGGAAGTTAAAGTGTCAGTTGGAGACAATGTAAAAGTGGATGGAGCTACTGTAACAGCAGCAGACCTGGAAGCATCAAATGGTGTTATCCATGTGATTGATGCGGTAATTATGCCTAAATAAAAGGCCTGATACTTTTTCAAAATTTTATGGCTGTATCAATGTGATATGGCCATATTTTTTAGTTACCCGCAACTAAAAAAGTCGCCTGTCTTTTATGAAAAGTTTTTTGTATCTGTTGGCATTAATTCTTTAAAATAATTGAACCTTGTAAACGGAATATTTTTAATCAATGTTTCTTGAGCAGGTTATTAATCATTCCATTAAAAATAAAATAATGGAACGGCAGCAGGCTGTACCAATACAGCCGTCCCCATAAACCTTTAGGACGAAACGTAGCTGTTTGACGCAGGTGCAGTTGATTTTTTATTTTCAGGATTTTAAATTCCAACCACGCTTCTCCTGGCAGTTTCATTTCTGCATACAGCAATAAACGCCTGTCCTCCTTATCAGCAATCAGCACCCTCCAGAAATCCAGGGCATCACCTGCATTAATGTTGCTGCTATTGGTACGGCCACGGCGCAGGCCAACGCCACCCATCAATTTATCAAGCACGCCGCGGATGCGCCACAAAGAATTTCCATAATACCATCCTCTATCGCCGCCAATACTCCATACATTTTCCAATACATCGGCCTCATGCGTTTTAACAGGCCGCAATTTTGAATCTTTAAAACAGCCGAAGCTGGGCACGTTGATGTATTGCATCATTTGCTGCGGCGTGTTGTTGCTCACAAACGCATCCTTCCAGCTTGAGCATACAAGGTTCTGTTCTATTTTTTCAAATGCCAGTTGTACGGCGGTTTCATACGGGAGTAATTCAATGGCTAATTGTTCAGCCAGGTTATTTGGCCTGCATACTACATCCATTTTCATACTGTTTACCAAATTAATTGCCAGGGGATAAGAAGTGGCAGTTACAAAATATAACCAGTAAGAGGAGATGCGTGGTGTCATTACCGGTATGATGACGATGCTACGTTTCAATCCTCTCACGTTTGCAAACAGCAGCAGCATTTGTTTATAGGTAAGCACTTCGGGTCCGCCAATATCAAAAATTTTTCCGTAAGTAGTTTCTTTCAACAATATGCCTGTTAAAAACTGCACCACGTTCCGCACTGCAATGGGCTGGCATTTTGTATTAAGCCATTTTGGGGTAATCATTACAGGAAGTTTCTCTACCAGGTCACGGATGATTTCAAAAGAGGCACTACCGGAACCCACTATGATGCCTGCCCGTAAAATGCTGATTGGTATGTTGCTTTTTACCAGTACTTCTTCTACCTGCAATCTTGATGAAAGGTGTTTCGATAATTTATCTGCGTTACTGATACCGCTGAGGTAAATAATTTGTTGTGCATTTGTTGGCGCCAGTAACTGAATAAAATTTTCAGCACAGATGGCTTCAGCTTCATCAAAATTTTTTGTGCCGCCGCTCATAGAATGAATCAGGTAATAGGCAGCATCTATCTGTACAGGTAATTGTGCTGCATCGGTTGGTAGCAAAAAGTCTACCTCAACAATCTTTATCCGCTCATGTTTATGCTCGGCTTCAAAGCGGATTTTATTGCGCACACAGCAGTGCAAAGTGTGCCCTTGCTCCAGCAACACAGGAATCAACCGCTGCCCAATATATCCATTTGCACCTGTGAGTAGAATTTGCATAAAGAAAGCTTTTCGATTATATAAACGTTTTAAAGCTTTTATTGTTTACCTAATTAAAATAATGGTACAGCAATCAGTTAAACGAAAATGTATTTTATTGGTGGCGGCCACGTGGGAACCAATCAGTGAGCTAAACTTCTTGCACGCAAACTGAAAACCGCCCTGAGAGCGGGGACACAAAGCATTTACCTTTAATAAAGTTTTAGCCATTCGTTATAATTAGAAAAGCAGCAAAATAAAATTACATTAGCAGTAAAATTTTCGCCGTCGTCAAAATATAAAGTTGGTGATAATGAGATAGCGCATTTTATAACATTTAGCGTAGCAAACTGGATTGACCTGCCTGCCGGTGGTCAAGTGCTTTGACTAGAAATAAATGTAAGAATATTGTGGTAGAAACCCTGCAGTATTGCATAAAATATATTTCATATTTATAGATAATACTGGCATTCCTATTTATGTCGCCCACATTTATTTCCAGTGATACTTCGCATCTGGGTATATTGATAAAAGTAACTGTTTAAGATAAAGTTATTAACTTACCACTTCATATAAGACAGCTTTATGAAAAATATCATCTTGATACCCGTCCTCTTTCTTCTAAGCATAAAATATAGTTATGCCCAGGATTTACCAGCAGCATCCGGAGTGTCTAATAATATTATTGGCCATACCGCTTTTGTAGAAGCCTACGATGAAAATGGTAAGCCACTAACAGAAGTAAATAAAAAAGTAGCCGGCAGCCCTGTGTTGAATGAAAATTGGGGTAAAGGGCAGGTGAGGTTTATTAATGATTTTCTTTTCCAAAACATGGAACTGCAGTTTGATCTGTATACCAATGAACTTCATTTTAGAAAAGATAGTATTGGTTATTCTTTCGTGGATTTAATAAAGGAATTCTCCCTGGAATACACTGAGGAGGATAAGGTAAAGTCAGCAACGTTTCGTTCGGGGTATCCATCAATACAGAAAAAAACATCCACAACATTTTATAAAGTTTTGGCAAGCGGCCCAAATGTTCACTTGCTTGATTATGTCTCCAAACAGGTACGGGAAAACTATACTTACGCCGGTCCGTTAAGGATTGAATACAAAACAGAAGATGAATATTTTTTGTATGATGTAAAAACAGGAAACATCAAAAATGTAAATTTAAGTAGATCGTCTTTGCTAAAAGCACTTCCAGCCTATGCCGATGCGATCAAAAAAATTGCAGACGACAATAATTACAATTTTAAATCTGAAAACGAAGTAATAAAGTTGTTTAAGGCGCTGAATTAATATTGACAGCGAGTAACTGGTATTGCCGTGCCTTTAACTGATTTTTTACCCGCATTGGTGTTCATCAATACTTAAGCACTATTGCCTTTTGGCGAAAGTGTTCAGCAGCATCATAGTTGTGTCGACCACTTTTACGGCATATTATTTTTGTCCGTTGCGGAACACCTTGAGCGGCGGCGAAAAAGCCCCGTGACGGACTTTGTTATTTTATCTTCTGGGCTTTAACTTTATTTTTATTAGCAGACTATCGATGTTTTTATAAAAGGTAATAGAATCTAAAGGGTTTACTAATTCTTGATTCTTCTTTGTTTTTTCAACTATCCAATATTTATATAATTCTTTACTATTTACTCTTTCTAACGTTTGTGCAATTATAAAACTCTCATCATAATTATACTTGATAACTTCAGGAGGAATTATAGTTTTTCCAACTTTTGACTTTGCACCTGGCTTTAAATTCAATAAGATTTGTGATTCACTGCCATCTCCTAAATAATAAAAGTCATTTCCTAATTCAATAAGTGCTGCCGTATGGTCGTAAAGATTTACCCTATTGGCACAGGAATACAACACAATTGATGTTATTACAGACGCTAATATTATCAAAATTCGATTTGCCATAGTTAAAAGCTATTTTCTTAAAATTCCTGTTCCGTACATTAATACAGTAATTCCTCCGCCTTGGTTCGTGGCACACGAAACATGTCTTCAGCTTACCTAATCACTATAATTCAAACATAATATAAATATTTGTGTTTTACATTTACACCGTAAAATAAATAAATGGCATATCGCTCCTTAGAAGAATGTTTAAAAGACCTGGAACAAACCGGCCAACTGGTGAGGATAAAAGAACAAGTAGATCCCTACCTGCAGATGGCAGCCATACATCTTCGGGTACACGAAGCCGGTGGCCCGGCATTATTATTTGAGAATGTAAAAGGCAGCAGGTTCAGGGCGGCATCTAATATTTTCGGCACTTTGCAAAGAAGCAAATTTATTTTTCGGGATGCCCTGCAAAATGTGCAGAAATTAATTGACGTAAAAAATAATCCCATGCAGGCTATAAAAAGCCCTGTTAAAAATTTTGGTGCAGGCCTGGCTGCATTAAAAGCATTACCGCTAAAAAATCCCCTGGTTAAACCTGTTTTATTTCAGCAAATAAAAATTACCGATCTTCCACTTATACATCACTGGCCGCTGGATGGTGGCGCATTTGTTACCCTGCCCCAGGTGTATACCGAAGATGCAGACAAGCCGGGAATCATGAATGCAAACCTGGGTATGTACCGCATACAGTTAAACGGTAACGAATATAAATTAAATGAAGAGATCGGGCTGCATTACCAGTTGCATCGGGGCATTGGCGTTCATCAAACTAAAGCAAATAAAAAAGGATTGCCGCTTAAAGTAAGCATCTTTGTTGGTGGCCCACCGTCACATTCCGTAGCAGCCGTTATGCCATTGCCGGAAGGTATCAGCGAAATGACTTTTGCAGGTGTGTTAGGGGGAAGAAGATTCCGGTATGTTTATGAAGATGGTTATTGCATAAGTACTGATGCAGACTTTGTTATTACCGGCGAAGTAATTACCGGCGAAAACAAACCCGAGGGCCCCTTTGGCGATCATTTAGGCTACTATAGTTTGCAACACAATTTTCCTGTTTTAAAAGTGCATAAGGTTTATGCAAAGCAAAATGCTATTTGGCCTTTTACCGTTGTGGGCCGGCCGCCTCAAGAAGATACAAGTTTTGGCCAGTTGATACACGCCATTACCGGTAGTGCTTTGCAGCAGGAGATACCTGGCTTGAAAGAAGTTCATGCCGTAGATGCTGCCGGTGTCCATCCGTTATTATTAGCCATTGGCAGCGAACGCTATACGCCGTACGCCCCGGCAAAGCAACCTGCGGAGCTGCTCACAATTGCCAATCATATTTTAGGCACAGGTCAACTCAGCCTCGCTAAATTTTTATTCATCACCGCTGATGATGAAAATAAACTCAACACCCATCGCATTGAAGAATACCTGCAGTTTGTATTGCAAAGAATAAACCTGCAGAGAGACCTACACTTTTATACCAATACCAGCATCGATACTTTAGATTATTCCGGCACTTCTATCAACAGCGGCAGTAAACTGGTATTGGCGGCATATGGAGAAATAATAAGAGACCTTGCAACCAGTGTTCCTGATTGCTTAAAAAATTTGCAGGGCTTCGAAAATGCACATTTGATATTGCCCGGCATCGTAGTTTTACAAACAGCCTCTTTTATAAAATATGATATTACTTCAGGCGAAATGGAGCAGCTAAACCAACAACTGTCATCTGTCATCGATCATCTGTCATCTGTTCCCTTAATTATTATTGCGGATGATGCTGGTTTTACAAGTGCCTCGCTTAATAATTTTTTGTGGGTTGCTTTTACTAGAGCTAATCCTTCGCATGATATTTATGGCATTAATAGTTTTATGGTAAATAAACATTGGGGCTGCAAAGGCCCGATGGTAATAGATGCCAGGATAAAACCACATCATGCACCTGCGGTAGAGAAAGATGCTGCAACAGAAAAGGCTATTCAGTATTTATTTGAAAAAGGGGGAAGCCTTTATAAAAAAGGCTCTTAACCATTTTCTTAATTATAAAAAAGTCCGGAGAGTCCGGACTTATTTTAACAGGCTTAAAATATTTTCTTATAACAAAATAATTAAAAGTAATACGATAATAATGGCAGCGCCAATAGAGAGATATACACCTTTTCTGTTTGCTCTTACTTCAGCTTTCATACTCTTTACTTCTTTTCTCAATTCTCTTCTTTCAGATGAACTAAGATTGCTTTTATCCATTTCACGAATTTCTGCCAGGCGGCTCATCAGCTTTTCAATATGTGCATCGGTAATAGGTTTTTCAATTGCAGGTGTCACCGGTATTTCGGCTGCAGCAAATACAGGCATCGAAAGACTTACA
>JBDUCK010000165.1:0-7549 GCA_040003485.1 Ferruginibacter sp.
TAATATTGAAAAAGAGGTGCGACATTTTCAATACCGGTAACAGTATGCTGAACAATCTCATGCAAAGGAGATGGCACACCCTGGCTTTTCCAATCATCTCCGTCAGTTACTATACGATAAATTCTTTCCTGGTTTGGCTCATATTTATCAAAGCTGAAATCGTATTCAACCACCATAAAAATTATAAGCGCAGCGCTTATGCCAATAGAAAGCCCCAGCACATTAATAAATGTGGTGAGTTTATTCTTTTTAAAATTCCTTAGCGCTGTTTTGAAATAATTTTTAAACATAAAATTTATTTATCAATGCGTCATTTTTTTATTCTGTTCTCAAACTTTTTACCGGGTTAGCAACAGCCGCTTTTATAGCCTGGAAACTCACGGTAAGTAAAGCAATTAATAAAGCAAGCATCCCCGGGGCGGCAAGCATCCACCAACTGAGCTTTATATGATATGCAAAATCTTCCAGCCATTTATTTATAATAAGCCAGGCAATGGGCAATGCAATTGCTGCGGCAATTAATACCAGTTTTATAAACTCCGATGAAAGCATTTGCATAATGCTGCTTACACTTGCACCCAATACTTTTCGAATACCTATTTCTTTTGTTCTTTGCTCTGCAGTAAAAGTGGCCAGCCCAAAAAGGCCGAGGCAGGCAATCAATACAGCAAGAAGGGTAAATACCAGGGCTATTCTTCCCTGGTTTTCTTCTGCGCCATATTGTTTTGAAAAATTTGCATTAAGGAAGTGATATGCCGGGTTGTTAGCTTTATCAAAACGAGCATAAATCTTATCCAGGTAAGCCAGGCCTTCAGCAATTTTTCCTTTAGCAATTTTTACATACATGTTATCGCCCATAGATGGTGCTGGCGGCATTACCATTACCAGCGGTTCTACTTTATGCTGCAGGGAATAAGTATGAAAATCTTTTACCACCCCGACGACAGTTCTTTCGCCCATAGTGCCATCTTCATCTATCCGGAATTTCATTCTTTTACCAATGGGATTTACCCAGCCAAGTTTTTTCTGCAGCGTTTCATTTATCATTGCCGCCCCATATTTGTCGGACTGTATTGCCTCCGAAAAATTTCTTCCGGCGAGCATTTTTATTTCCATGGCAGGGATATAATCTGCATCTACCATCAACTCCTGAGCCATGGTAGTGCTGGTCGAAAAATCTCCCTGTAGTGTTTCAAAATTATATCCCAGGCCACCGAGGTCATTATTGCCAATGGGATTACCTGCCACCGCAACTGCTTCAATAGATGGATTAAGTAACAGCTGTGATTTTAATGCGGCAGTTTCATTACGCACTGCATGATCATCAATATGAAAAGTAAGCACCTGGTTTTTATTAAAGCCAAGGTCTTTATGCGAAGCAAATTGCAATTGACGGTAAATTATCAATGACCCGGCTATCATAACTACCGTAATCACAAACTGGAAAACAACCAGGGATTTACGAAATAAATTATTAGTATTAAAATTTCCTGTCTGGCCCTTTAAAGCAGGCATCGTTTTAAAACGGGATAAAAATAATGAGGGATAAATACCACTGATAATTCCGGTGAGAATAGAAAAGCCTGTTAAAAGAACCAAACTATTTATTTTGCCAAACCGCCAGATCGATAATTCTTTTTGGGTAAGCTGGTTAAATAAAGGAAGTGCTGTTTGAATTATGATCAATCCAATGCAGGCGGAAATAATAGTGATCAAAACCGACTCTGTAATAAACATTCCTGCAAGCTGAAATTTTCCTGAACCAATTACTTTACGCACGCCTACTTCTTTAATTCTTACGGCTGACCTTGCGGTGCTAAGGGTTATATAATTAATGATGGCTATAATTAAAATAAGTGCAGCTATGGCCATAAACATATAAACCCTGTTAATACTGCCATTGGGGCCTATTTCAAACTGAAGATCGGAGTACAGATGAATAGATGTGAGCGGTTGCAGTTCCATTTTATAATCATCAACCTTCATTAATTTTTGAATTGTATTGGCAGCAAACTGTGGCAATTTGCTTTCGAGGGTTTTATAGTCTGTAGCTTTTTTTAACAACAGGTAAGTGTATACATTAAAGTTTTGCCAGCCACCCGTAAAGTCTGAAGGCAGCGAACGCATTGCACTAAAATGGAAATGAGAATTTTTAGGTATGGTTTTAATTACACCGGTTATTTTATTGGGAAAATTATTTTCAAAATAAACCGTTTCATTCAACGCTTTTTGCGCATCTCCAAATAATTTTATTGCCAGGCCTTCGTCAATAACAATAGTTTGCGGCTCTGCTAATGCGGTAGTGGGATTACCATATAAAAAAGGGAAACTGAAAACCTGGAAAATATTTTTATCTGCAAAAAATATATCATCCACTTTAAGATTCTTATCCTTAAAATTAATTGTGCCGCCGCCTTCAGTTAATATCCGGGTAGCTTCCTGTACCTGGGGAAATGCTGCTTTAAGTGCCGGTGCAAACGGTGCAGAAGTAGGCGCTTCATGCAGATCATTTTCGGCCCAGCGTGCATGTTGCACTACCCTGCAAATTCGGTCTGCATTAGTGTTATACCGATCGTAACTTAATTCATCAGCAATATAAAGTACGATCATACAGAAGGCGGCCAGCCCAAATGCCAGCCCAAAAATATTGATAGCAGAATAGGCCTTGTGCCTGGTGATATTCCGAAGGGCTATTTTAAAATAATTTTTGTACATAAAATATAATTAATAATTCCTGATTTATGATTTACCTACCTGCCTGCAGTTTATTCTGTTCTTAAACTTTTTACAGGATTGGCAATGGCTGCTTTTATCGCCTGGAAACTAACTGTAAATATGGCAATCAAAATGGCTGCAGTACCTGCTATTAAAAATATCCACCAACTGATCTGTACCCGGTATTGATAATTCTTTAACCAGTTATTCATCATCCACCAGGCTGCAGGAAAAGCAACCAGGCACGAGACACCAACGAGCTTTAAAAAATCCTTCGACACCAGCGCAGCAATGCCTGGAACACTTGCCCCCAGCACTTTTCTTACGCCTATTTCTTTTGTTCTCCGCTCTGCGGTAAAAGCGGCTAATCCAAATAAACCTAAACAGGAAATAATGATAGCCAATGCGGCAAACAATCTTGACAACTTACTAATGAGTGCTTCATTCAAAAACATTTTATTGAATTGCTCATCTACAAACCTGTAGTTAAAAGGGTAAGCAGGATTATTCCTTTTTACTGCTGCTTCAATTTTTGCCAACGCTTCCTGTGCATTGCTTTTATCTCTAAGCCGTATGTACATTTTGTTGGTATGCTCGGGTGCAGAACATATAAACATTACCGGATCGGGCGTACCGTACATGTTGCCATATACATAATCATTTACCACGCCAACTACGATTGCTGTGGCGCCTGAAGTATCGTCCTGCCCATGAATAATTTTACCGATGGCACTCTCTTTTCCCATTAATTTTTCAAAAGACTGCGTAATAATAACATTCTCTTTCATTAATCTTGTACCGGCAGAATCGGCTTCTTCAAAGTCTCTCCCTTCTAAAATATTTATGCCTGATGTTTTGATAAAACCCGGCGTTACATATCTTGTTGAAATGAGGATCTGTGCATCCGAAGCTTTCCCTTCCCAGGTTAAACCACCGGTATTGTTGCCGCCATAAATTGTTGTATGATCACTTAAGGCAACATTTTCTACAACCCCGCTATTAAGCAGATCCTGCTTCATGGCCGCATAATAATGGGCAACCTCCCCTTGAGCATCTGCTTCTACTAAATTGTTTTTATTGAAACCGATATTCCTGCTTTTTACGTGCTGTATCTGCTGGTAAATAATTATGGTAGAAATAATAAGTACAATGGAAATACTGAATTGCATTATCACTAAGCCTCGCCGAACCAAGGCGGCACTGCCATCTTTTAGCCTGATGCCTTTTAATACAAAGACTGGGTTAAAAGAGGATAGATAGAGTGACGGGTAACTTCCTGCAACCAAGCCGCAAATAACAATAATCAGTAATAACACGCCTAAATGCGAGGGAAGATAGAGGCCTAATAAAAGTTGTTTTTCTACAAGTATATTAAATGCCGGCAGCACGAGCGCCATAATTAATACTGCCGTAAGTGCTGCAAGAAAAGCCATAAAAAAAGCTTCGCCAATAAACTGGCTGATCAGTCGCCGTTTACCTGCACCCAGCACTTTTCTTACGCCAACTTCTTTTGCACGCTGCTCACTCCGTGCCGTTGCCAGGTTCATAAAGTTTATACAGGCAATTAATAAAATGATCCAGGCAATGATTGTAAAGAGGTGAACATATTCTATTTGGCCTCCACCGGTAGCCACGCCATTCTCAAATTTATCATACAAATGCCATTGACTCATGTTCCATAAAAAAGGGCGGGCAATAGATTTTGGCTCTCTTTGCTGAATAAAATTGTATAGTTTTTTATTCACAGATGCTGCATCAACCCCCGGCTTCAGTTCCACATAAGTACTCAGGGAATTATTACCCCAACTATGAAGCCACGGACTTTGATCGTAGATTATTTCAAAAGGCGCTGCCCATTCAAATTGTAAGGATGAATTTTGAGGAATATCTTTTATGACACCGGTAACTGTATAGTCCTGCTTGTTATCTACACGTACTGTTTTACCTAATACATTTTGTTCGCTGCCAAAAAATTTCTTTGCCGTTTTTTCTGTTACCACTATTGAGTAACGCTGTGCAAAAACATTCTTAGCATTGCCCTGCACAAAGGGCAGGGTAAACATGCTGAACAATGAAGGCTCAGCATAAATGCCGGCTGCATACATGGTTTTATCCCCTATAGAAAAAAGAGTTGCATCATCATCATGAATACGGCAGGTGTTTGCTACGCCCGGAATTTCTGCCTGGATGGCTGGCGCCATCACACCCGGCGTAGAACCAAATGTGGCGGTGTAGGAATCGTACTTTTGATTTTCCCGTACAAAGAATAAATTATCTTTCTTCTCATTAAATTTATCAAAACTCACCTCATCCTCTACCCATAAAAATATTAAACCGGCACAGGCTATACCAATGGCTAATCCAAAAATATTAAGGAAGCTATATCCTTTATTTTTTAAAAGATTGCGGATACTTGTTTTAAAATAATTTTTTATCATGGCTAATTTTTATTCAGTTCTTAAAATTTTTGCAGGCTTTGTTAAAGCTGCTTTTGCCGAATGAAACATGGCCGTAACTACCGCCGTGAGTACAATTACAAAAGCAGATACAATAAATGGAATTACAGATAAGCCTCCATTGTAAGGAAATATATGCAGCCAGTTGTTCATAAAATACCAGGCAACCGGAAAAGCAATTGCTGCAGCAATTAATGCCAGCCACAGATAGTTTTTAGTAATCATGCTAACTACCTGCGCCGTACTGGCACCCATCACCCGGCGGATGCTTATTTCTTTCTGCCGTTGCTGTGTGGTAAAGGCAGTGAGGCCCAGCAAGCCCAGGCAGGTAATGATGATAGTGAGAATAGAAAATGCGGCAAATATTTTTCCACGTTTTTGATCTGCAGCATATTGCGAATTAAAATCTTCATCCAAAAATTTATATTCAAATGGCAATTGCGGAAAATATTTTTTCCAGGTAGCATCTACCTTTGCAATGGAGGCTTTTATATTTCCGGCATTCATCTTCAGCTGAATAATATTACCATTGGGGCCGTAAAATAAAAGCAAAGGGGCAATGGGATTGTATAATGATTTTTGATTGAAATCTTTTATCACCCCTACTACTTCCAGGTAGTTGCCGGAGGTGTCGCCGGGAAATTTCACCCGTTTTCCGAGCGGCTCATCCCAAGCAAAATATTTTGCCATAGATTCATTTATCACAATGCTGTGCAGAGTATCGGCAGGGCTTGAAAAGTTGCGGCCTTTTACTACAGGGATACCAAGTGAGCCCAGGTAATGTTCATCTATTGCGTAACATTCAATTCCTTTATCCACATAGCCGTTGTCACTTTCTACATGAAAAAGATTAAGGTTAATATTTGCACTACCAGGGTAAGAATTACCAGTACCCACTGCTTTTACACCGGGCAGGTTGCGGAATTCATTGTTCATTGCAAATATTTTGCTGCGTTCATCTTCGCCGGTATTAATGGTTACTGTCATTACCTGGTCTTTATTAAAACCCAGGTCTTTCTTATGCAGATAAGAAAGCTGTGCATATACCACCCAGGTGCAGATAAGCATGATCATTGAAATGGAGAACTGCAGTACAACCAGTGTGCGGCGCAGGTTTACATTGCCTGAGGCTTTTGATAATGCGCCTTTTAAAATACTGACCGGCTTAAAGCCGGAAAGATAAAATGCCGGGTAACTGCCACCCACCAAACCGGTAAATAAAGTAATGCCCAGCAAGAGGATAATATTAAACGGCTGTAGTAAGGTGTGCATAGTAAACGCTTTGCCGGAAATAGTATTGAAAACAGATAAGAGCACTATCACCAGTATAACACTTAATATTACTGCCACAAAAGCCGTCAGTAACGACTCACTGAGAAACTGCAGCACTAATTGTTTTTTTGACGACCCCGTTACTTTGCGGATGCCGATTTCTTTGGCCCGGCGTGCACTCCTTGCCGTGGTAAGATTCATATAATTGATACAGGCGATCAGCAGCATAAAAAAAGCTACGGCAGAAAATATCCAGATGTACGACATACTTCCCAATTCTTCCGGCTCTCTCTCCAGGGTTGAATGGAGGTGAATAGCCGTAATTGGTTGCACCGCATATTGCACTTTTACATTAAACTGTGCAAAAATCGGCGCCATATATTTATCATACATTGGCAACATTTTTTTACTGAATGCATCTACATTGGTGCCGGGCTTTAAAAGCACATAAGTAAAGTTGCTAAAGCCCCCCCAACTGTTCTGCCCACCCTTGTTGCCTTTGAGGATTGTGGATAAGGATATAAGCATATCAAAACGCAGGTGTGAATTTTGCGGCACATCTTCAATAACAGCCGTCACCTTATATAAATCATAGACTGTTTTTAAGGTTTTGCCCACAGCCGGAGTATTTTTTCCAAAGTATTTTTCTGCCAGTGTTTTTGAAATAACAATGCTGTTGGGTTCGCTCAATGCAGCAGCAGCATTACCTTCTATGAACCTGTGGGTAAAAACATTGAACATGGTGCTATCCGCATAATAGATCTTTGTTTCATAAAAATTATTATCCCCATTCTTGAACAGTGTCCTCTCCCTGCTTACCAGCCTTACCTGCTCTTCCACCTCAGGAAAATCTTTTTTTAAAGTCGGGCCCAGGGGAAATTGCGTCAGCGTCCAATTGGTGTTTTTGTCCTTCTCCTGTATGTAAGAATTAATCCTGTATATACGATCTGCTTTTTCATTATAGCGATCATAACTCAATTCATCTTTTATGTAAAAAATCAAAAACAGACTGAAGGTAATGCCAATGGTCAACCCTAATATATTCAGCAGGCTATACCACTTGTCTTTTCTAAAATTACGTAGTGCAATAAGTAATAAGTTTTTTA
>JBDUCK010000166.1:0-7517 GCA_040003485.1 Ferruginibacter sp.
CCCAGAAATATTTAAAAGTCTGCTTTTGCACCACATCCAATAAGGCACTATCAGAAAGATTGTTTTGTCTTACTAAGGGCTTTGTCTTTACCTGTGCAACACAACTTACTACTACAATGGAACAGGATAAAATAAGGGTTAAATATTTTTTCATGCTGGCATTTATGATTTCTAAAATAGTCTTTTATGGCAGGTATGGAGCGGTAAAACCCAATGATTTCATACCGGTTTTTATTTCGGGCGCACCTGTAAATAAATTCCATAATAACCCACTCCGGAAATTTTCTATCATTACAATCATAGGCCCCTGGTCTATGGCCAATGTAGAAGTGGCAAACCATGGATCACTCAATTTGTATGCATCATAAAAACCATACTGCCCCCACATTTTATCGCCTAATTTATAATAGAAAAACCTCAATGCATTCATTGATTCTGTTGGGGTGTAAGGCATAGAAGATATGGCAGCAGTTGGTGTTATTACGCCAATATCTTTATTGCCTGGAGCGTTGGCATCATAACCATTGGGAATATCGCTTGCAGTAAGTCCCCAGCTCAGGCTGCTGTACCCATACCAGTTCTTTGGATTTGCTTTGCAATACTCGTAATTTATTTTTGCATGGTTACTAACCTGTGTGGTATAATTTGCATAAGCATCATTCAATCCGTTTGGATTAATTCCTAAAAAAGAATAGTGGGAAAAGAAAAGCGGGCCGCCCAGGTCGGGGCCTAACGGTAACTGATAGCCGTAGAATGTACCATTGTTTTTAAAGCCGCCATTACGTGCCCAGCCGTTATCATACACAATCTTTGGAATTTTATTTGCGGCAACAGTATCCGATGCTGCCAGTACATACACGATCAATGCTTCATCCCAGCCACTGATCTGCTGGTTTATGATAAAGGCTTTATCCGGGCTCCAATGCCAGTATAAAACATTTTGATTATTCTGACGGTACCAGCTCCATTCAACCCCATACCAAAGCACATTTATTTTATTTCTCAGCTCTGTTTCGGTTACATCAGCAGCAGAAAAATATTGTCTTGCAGTTATCAGGCCCTGCATCAGCAGTGAAGTTTCTACGAGGTCTCCTCCGTTATCGTTTGGACTAAAAGGAATGGTGACGCCACTGGTTCCATTTATCCAATGCGCAAAAGCGCCATGATACCTGGTGCAATTTGTTGTGAGAAAATCAGTGATCTTCAACACCCTGTCTCTACCTTCTGTTCTTGTAATAAATCCCCTGCTCACGGCTGTAACAATAGCCATAATACCAAAGCCGGTACCACCGGTTGTAACTGTTTCGCCACTGCTGTTCCGTTCCCTGGCCATGCCCGAAACGGGGTGGCCAAAATCCCAGAAATATTTAAAAGTTTGCTGTTGAATTTTATCCAGCAAAGTATTATCTGAAATTATAGGAAATTTATCTGATGAATCGATAGCGGTGATAAATATAGCACTGCTACCAGCTGCCAGGCTGATATTTTGTTGCGATGTAAGGACCGTACTTATGGTGAGTGTATATTTTGTAATAGGATTAAGTGGACTGGCTGGCTGAAGGGAAACAACACTATCTCCGTTTTGAAAAACAGCGTTTAAACCAGTAGTAGCCCCGGTAGTGGTTTGTAATATTATACCCGCAGCTATCGTACTTCTTTTTACAGGAGCTGTAAAGGTAATTTTAATTAGAGGCGAAAAAGGAATACCATATTGAATATTGCTACTATTGTTATTATTGATCGTAAAAACATTTAGCCTGAAATTTTCCGCAGGTGAAGTTACTATATTGCCAGGGCTATCTGCATTTTTTTTACAACTCACAAACAATAGAAGCATAGCAACAATTAAACTCCCAAAAAGCTCTTTATGCAACATAATCCAGGATTTAAAACATGATATTGAAAAAGAGGTTGCAACGTAATGAGAACATGGTTGCAACCTCTGAAAAAACTAATTAAATTTTATTTAATAATTATTACCTGCCTTGTTTTTCTAATTGATACAAAGCACTGATCTCTAAATCAGAAAGCGCTTTACTGTACACTCTAAGCTCATCCATAGAGCCATTAAGAAATCCATGGAAACCCAAGGTGCCGGAGAGGCTGAAATGAGAAGATGAATTAGAAAATGCACCCAAAACAACTTGTGTTGGTGCTGGTGAAACTAATGGGCCTAAGCCTCCCCTATGACGGAAATTATTATTGGAAACTCTTACACTGTTAGCGTAAAGATCAATGTTCTCTGAGGCTGCATCATAGCGCATTACATAATGTATCCAGTTGCTTGTACTGGATACTCTTTGGAAATCAACTCCAGCATTTCCATAGTCATTAATATTATCTCCACCGCTTCTCCCTGCTCCAGCAAAGCTTCCTATCCAACTATGTAGATCTAAAAAATTATTTGTTGTCGATTGCCCTGTTTCTACACCTACGTTTAAAATATTCAACCAGTCATTTTCTTTCGTTGTATCTCTTGCCAGTGTAAAAAACTCAGAGAAAGTAGATCCATTATTAGCGATCTTCATCCAGAAGCTTACAGAGCAACTTGATACTGCATTGGCGCTGCTTAGAGCATCAATGGTAGGGTATAATAAATATCCTAAACTCAAATGCAAACCTTGCCCTTTTACACCCGGAACATAAGAAGAGTTGCTATCTATGATTGGCGTTTTGGTGGATTTTGTTTCTGCTTTATTATTATCAAAATTCCAGTAAGCAAGTAAATTGGATGTAGCTACCTGACTGGAATTTGTAAATCCGCCTGGAACGGGTGGTGGATCACCCTTGGCAAAATCATCACTTCTATCTACCTTAGTGCAAGAAAATGGTATTATAGCTCCTATTATTAACCCTGCAAAAGTTATTTTTATATTTCTAAGTTTCATTTTATTTTATTTTAAATGTTATTATTAATATAACGGATTTTGAGATAATCTGCCATTACTTAAATCTCTTTGAGTTTGTGGAATTGGAAACAATTCATTTTTGCCTATTTTAAATCCAAGCCCTCCCAAGACAGAAGCGGCACGTCCTGTCCGCACAAGATCAAAGAAGCGATCTGCTTCCATTGCTAATTCTACTCTTCTCTCTTTCCAAATATCAGCCAGCGTAGCAGTTGTAGTAGTAAGACCTGCACGGGCACGTACTCTAGTTAAAGGCGTCAAAGCATCGTGAGCCGTTTGTGTCGCTGCTTCTGCATTTATAAGCAATACTTCTGCAAACCTCATGATGCGGATATTTTTGGGCTTATTATCTTTGTCATTTATGCCGCCGCATGCTTTTGTTTCCAGAAAGGGACTATGGTATCCTTTATAATTATAACGATCACTTACTACGTCAGGTTGCTTAGGTATTATAAATCCATCCCATAAAGTAGTGGTGGTTGTAGGGCTCGTAAATATGATTGTTCCGGCCTTCCTTGTATCGCCTGCTTCATAAGCAGCAGCCAGATCTGCAGAAGGTGTATTTAATCCAAAGCCAAGGTCACCATCATAACTTTGCCCGTTAACTATATTCGTTGGAAATGCTCCTCTTGGCCCTTGAAAATTACTGTAATTGGGGTTTATAGCATCACAGGTGCTACCGGTTTTATTTGGGCCTGTTTGCACTTCAAAAATTGATTCAATATTATTTGCACCAGCTTCTCTAAAAATTTTTGCATAATCTGTTGCAAGATCATACTTACCTGAACTCATGACGGCTAAAGACATATCATAGGCCCCTTGCCAGTTCTGTTGATAAAGATATACTTTCGAAAGCAGTGATTGAGCTGCTCCTTTTGTAGCCCTTCCAACCTGGGAACCGGCATCTCCTTTTAAAGGTAAATTGGCTACTCCGTAATTAAGATCATCTAGAATTACTTGGTATATTGTGTCTTTACTTGCTCTTGTCTGAAACTCATCGGAGTTGGCTTCCGATGCATCGGGTACACGTGTTACTTTTGGAACTCCGCCAAACTCTCTTACCAGGTTAAAATAAAAAAGAGCCCTTATAAATCTTACCTCACCAATCAGCCTTTTTTTGGTAGCCTCATCATAAGTACCCGAATTTAAAATATTCAAAGCCTTATTAGCACGGGCTATTCCTTTATAATTTTCGTTCCATACATCATTAAAAATACCTGTATTAGCATCATGCGTAAATGCATCTAAAAAAATGCCATCAAAACCAGGATCTGAGGCAACAGACCCTTTTTCGGAATCATCCGAAGTTACATCTCCGAGTATAACAAATTTAAGGCCTACTGTTCCCTGCAAATACAATGTATTATAGACGCCGCCCACCAGTTTATCTGCTGCTGCAGGGTCAATCAGTGCCTGTTCTACTGTAAGTTGACCTTGTGGGGGCACATTCAAAAAATCTTTTTTACAGGCAGTAAGTAAAAGCACTGTGAGAGATAAGCCCAGTGTTATTTTATAAAATATTCTTTTCATTTTTTTAAATTTAATAGGTTAATTAAAAACCAACATTAACACCAAATGCAAATGTTCTTGTAGAGGGATAAGAGTTTACATCCACTCCCTGGTTCAAGTTTGTTTTATCACCTGCTGCAGCCTGCACTTCGGGTGTAAAACCACTGTAAGGGGTTATGGTAAACAAATTCTGAGCAGTTATATACACTCTAAAATTTGTAATGTGCCCTTTTGTAATTATATATTTAGGTAATGTATAACCGATCGTAAGATTATTCAACCTTAGGAAATCTCCACTTTCCAAGAAATAAGTTGAAGCAATTAACGCACCTGCTGTTGCTCTGGGAATACCCGTATTTGTATTATTTGGAGTCCAGCGATTTTTAGCAACATCTGATTCTAAATTATCTGTAAGCTGGTTGGTTCCTCTTATTGCTTTTTTACCATTGTAAATTTTACTTCCTGCAGTACCATACAATCCAAAACCCATATCAAAACTTCTATAGGCTACATTCCCATTAAAACCATAAGTTACTTTTGGCTGATAAGAGCCTGAATAAGCCCTGTCATTATCATCAATTTTACCATCAGGTTTACCGGCCGGCCCACTGATATCTCTATAAATTAAATCCCCTGGCCTTGCATCTGGTTGTGAAGATGTTGCTATTTCGGCCGCTGTTTGAAATATGCCAATAGCTTGTCTTAAAAAGTAACTTCCTATCGGACTACCGTTATCTGTTTTAGTAACTGCATAACTTCCTACATTATCGCCTATCAATGGTTGGCCACCATTTAGCTTTTCAATATTATTTTTATTATGAGCTATATTACCACTTATAGAGTATATCCAATCTTTACCTATTTTATCATTCCATGTTAGAGATAATTCTATTCCCTTGTTAGAAATACTGGTGGCGTTAGTAAGATATTGATTATCCGGATCGCCCAAAATACCGGGAACTTTAATGTAAATAAGGGCGTTGTTGGTCTTCTTATCATAATAATCTACCGTACCTGAAAGCTTATTGTTTAATATCCCAAAATCAAGACCCAGGTCATATTCATCAGTTATTTCCCATTTAAGGTTTTTATCAGTTAATTCATCAAAAGCAATTCCTTGAAATACTGTACCGTTAAAATAATAAGGAAGATTTTGTTTGGCAATTGAATAATATAAAGCCGAAGCAATATTATCATTACCCACACGTCCATAACTACCTCTCAGCTTTAGATTATTAAATATTTTCTGAGTGGCCATAAACGATTCGGTTGAAATATTCCATCCTAAACCTATGGATGGAAAATAGCCCCATCGGTTGTTTTGGCCAAATTTTGATGTACCATCTGCCCTAAAAGATGCAGTAAGCAAATAGCGGTTATCATACCCATAGTTTACACGGCCTAGATAAGAATTACGGGTATATTTATCACCTGAATTTACTACAGATTGTGTGCCACCTGTGCCTGCATCTAAATACCATTGATCCCTGTTTGTAGGAACATCTTTTACAGTACCTACTATGCTGTTAAATTTAAATTGTTCGGAAGTAATACCTCCCAATACGGTAATATTATGCTTGCCAAAAAGTTTTGAATAAGTAGCGGTGTTATCCCATATCCAACGGGTTGCATCATTTTTTGTAAGCGATAAATTACTGTTTGGTTGCGATTGGTTACCTCCCTTAGTAATAAATGTAGATGTGTCAGTTAAATATTTATAAGCATAGCTAACCGATTTTGTATAGTCAAGATCTACTCCTATTGCAGATCTTAATGTAAGCCCTGCTACTGGTTTATAATCCAGTGCAAAATTCCCCTGAACCCTGTTGCCTATTGTATTGCTGTAATTTTTATCAATATTTAATAGCGGGTTAGCCACATTTCCTGCTAACGAAGTATTGCCATATAGATTACCAACTTTTGCAGGCACAAAAGGTGCTGCACGGTAAGCATCACTGAAAGCACTGAATTGTGGATTATTTGCATCTCCTCTTGTATAAGAAACCAATGAGGTAAGCTTGAGTTTTTTACTTAGTGTATATTCATTATTAGACCGAACTGTAAACCGGTTGTATTTATTTTTTCTCAAGATTCCTTCATCAGATAAAAAACCTGCACTTAAAAAATAAGTGATCCTTTCGCTTCCTCCCGCTAATGAAATATTATGGTTTGTTTCTAAAGCTCTGTGTAATATTACATCATACCAATCTGTGTTAGCCCCCTTTAGCTGGGTAGTATCTATCAGGTCTGTTCCTGTACCGTAATATCTGTTGGCCTCATTTAAATAACCAGCATATTGCTGTTCACCTGCCAGGTTTACCAAATCGGTGGCTTCCCGAATACCAACATTGGCATCGTAACTGAATACTGTTTTACCAACCCTTCCTTTTTTAGTTGTTATTATCAGTACACCATTGGCAGCTCTCATACCATAGATAGCAGTAGCAGAGGCATCTTTTAATACATCAAGGCTTACAATATCGGCAGAATTTATATTTCTGATATCATCTGTAATTACGCCATCAACTACATATAATGGATTTGCACCACCAAGGGTTGTACCTGTTCCTCTTAACCTTACAGTTGGAAGAGAATTAGGTTCGCCTGAACTTATTACCTGCACACCTGCTACTTTACCTTGTATGGCCTGGGTAGCTGTTTGCACGGGTTGGCGGGCTATGTCGTTCCCCTTTACGCTTGTTACAGCTCCAGTAAGATCTCTTCTTCTTTGCGTACCATACCCTACTACTACTACCTGATCTACGGTTTTTATAGAGGGTAGCAGTTGTACATTTATTTCTGTGCGGCCACCCACTGGAACTTCCTTTGCTTCGTATCCTATGTAACTTATTATAAGTAGCGCATTATCCGGAACATTCAAAGAAAACATACCATCGTTACCGGTAGACGTTCCCAGGGTGCTGCCTTTAATCTTTACACTTGCGCCTTGCAAGGCACCGCCATTTTCGTCTGTTATTTTGCCGGTTATTTTTACATCCACATTCTGTTCATCAGCGGCGGGCTTGTACAAAACAATAAGATCGTTCTTCAGCATTTTATAACTTAGGCCGGTTCCTTTAAGCATAACATCCATTACTTCAG
>JBDUCK010000167.1:0-7491 GCA_040003485.1 Ferruginibacter sp.
CGGGCTTGTTTAATATATTCTTTGTTTCCCAACAACAAACTTCCTACCGGCGCACCAAGCCCTTTACTTAAACAAATTGAAATACTGTCAAAAATTTCGCCGTATTGCCTGGGAGTTTCATTTTGTGAAACCAATGCATTAAATAATCTTGCACCATCCAGGTGTAACTTTAAATTATTTGCTATGCAAATCTCTTTAATCTCCTGGATATCCTTAAAATCATAGCAGCTACCCCCGCCTCTGTTTGCAGTATTTTCAAGGCAGACAAGAGAAGTTCTAGCTTTATGTACGTCATCAGGATTTATAGCTTCCAACACCTGGCTCGCTGTTATACGGCCACGGTCCCCCTCCAATGCTTTTACCTGGCAGTTGCTGTTAAAAGCAATCCCGCCACCCTCATAGATATATACATGGCTCATTTTATCACAAATAACTTCATCTCCGGGCTGGGTATGGCATTTTATGCCAATTTGATTGGTCATAGTGCCGCTGGGGCAAAACAACGCAGCTTCCATCCTAAACATATCTTTTGCAAAATCTTCAAGTGCATTTACTGTGGGGTCTTCTCCAAAAACATCATCTCCTACTTCAGCATGCATGATTGCCTGTAGCATAGCGGGAGACGGTTTGGTAAAAGTATCTGAGCGTAAGTCTATTGTCATTCAGCAAAAGTAATTAAACAGCTATTAATAATTTATTCTTTACTCTTATGTCAACATTCATTTTATAGCTTTTGGCTTGGTTCGTGATATCGATAATACAGGCCCAATAGTATTATTTTCCAAAAAAAGTTATACTTCAAGCCTTCATATTACTAAAATGTTGTACACCAATTGTTCCTATTTTATCATTCCATTATGAAATACAGAAATTGAGTGGTACATTTGCACCTCAATTTTAAAAGGGAAGTAGCATTTTCACACTTCTTTGCAACTTTTCCCCAACAAAAACTGTCTGTAATACGTTATATATTATGAATCTAATACAATAAAATGAGGCAACTTAAAATCGCAACGCAAATAACCAACAGAGATTCGCAGGCTGTTGAAAAATATTTGCAGGAAATTTCTAAAATCTCAATGATCACTCCGGAAGAGGAAACTATTTTGGCCCAAAAGATCAAAATGGGTGATCAGCGTGCTTTAGATAAACTGGTTCAGGCAAATTTGCGTTTTGTGGTGTCGGTAGCTAAACAGTACCAGCACCAGGGACTGTCTTTGAGTGATCTGATAAATGAAGGTAACTTGGGCTTAATAAAAGCAGCTCAGCGTTTTGATGAAACTAAAGGATTTAAATTTATTTCTTATGCTGTTTGGTGGATCAGGCAATCAATTCTGCAGGCTCTTGCCGAGCAGGGAAGGTTGGTTCGTTTACCTCAAAATAAAATCGGTACCTATAATAAGGCAAATAAAGCATATATGGCTTTTGAACAGGAGCATGAAAGGGAACCATCTACCGAAGAGCTGGCAGAATTGCTGGAGATGAGTGAAACAGAAATAAATAATATTTTTCAAAGTAATACAAGACATACCTCACTGGATGCGCCCGTACATGAAGCGGAAGATGTGGCTATGGGGGATTTATTAAAAGGTGGTGCAGAAACAGATGAGGATGTAATGCACGATTCTTTGAAAAATGAAATACGGAGGGTTCTTAAATCTTTATCACCAAGAGAAGCGGAAATTGTAAATGCTTATTTTGGATTGGATGGAGAAAATGGAGTAACGATAGAACAAATAGGACAGAAATATGACCTTACGAAAGAACGCATACGCCAGATAAAAGAAAGAGCTATTAAACGTCTGCAGAAAGCGAGGTACAGCGGGGCTTTGAAAGCATATCTTGGTTAATAATTTTTTTTTGGATTTTTTTATAGCGCCCCGGCTTTGCCGGGGCTTTTTTTAAAAGCTTATCCAGTGAAGACAATTGATGTGTTTAAAAGCCTGGCAGCTTTCGCACTATCTTTTTCGTATTTATTTATTGAGTAAATTTACCGCATGAAAAAATGGATGATCGGATTCTCTTTACTGTCCTTAATTTCCTGCGAAAAAAATATAAATTTTGATTTAAAAGAATCGGCGCCGGTCCTTGTGGTAGATGGAGAAATAGAAAATTCAAAAGCTCCTGTTGTTACCCTTACAAAAAGTCTTTCTTTTTTTGATAAGATAAACCCTCAGCTATTGGCAGGTACTTTTGTACACGATGCAGAAGTTTTTATTTCAAATGGTACTAGAACGCATAAGCTTAAAGAATATAGTTATCCTTTTACGCAGGGCTACGAAGGGTTTTATTACAGCATTGATTCTGCAGACCTTGCTACGGCATTTTTGGGCGAGTTTAATAAAGAATATTCTCTTAAAATAATTTCTGAAGGAAAAGAATATACCGCCAATGTTGGTATTCCTGCACTGGCCACATACCCGGATTCTGTGTGGCTAAAACAGGCGCCTCAAAACCCCGACACCAATAAAAGAGTTTTATTTGTAAAAGCAAAGGATCCGGCAGGCCTGGGAAATTATGTGAGGTATTTTACAAAGAAAAACACTAACCCTTTTTTTCCGGGGGAAAACTCTGTTTACAACGACGAAGTGATAGATGGCACTACTTATGAAGTACAGTTTCCGCAAGGTATAGATAGAAATAATAAATTAAAAGAGGATAGTAATTTTTTTAAGAGGGGAGATACTGTTACGCTAAAATTCTGCAATATTGAAAGGCCGGTTTATATTTTCTGGAGTACCTGGGAATTTGCTTATCAAAGTATCGGTAATCCATTTGCCCAACCCAACAAGGTGATAGGTAATATTTCTAATGGGGCACTGGGAGCCTTTTGCGGTTATGCCGCCTGGTATCAAACGGTAATAGCACAGTAATTAAATTTAATAGCAAACTTTTTTTCGTTTGTTCTATAAACTCCGGTTAAAATAAAGAGAAAAATATAGTATGGAAAATAACGCAGCAGAAAAAGTAAAGTGTTTGATTATAGGCTCTGGCCCGGCGGGTTATACAGCCGCAATATATGCAGCCAGGGCAAACCTTAAACCCTTGTTGTACCAGGGCATTCAACCCGGTGGACAATTAACTATTACAACTGAAGTGGAAAATTATCCGGGTTACCCTGACGGCGTTCAGGGCCCTGAAATGATGGTTCAATTTGAAAAACAGGCAGCCCGAATGGGTACGGATATCCGTTATGGCCTGGCAACAAATGTGGATTTTTCCGGCCATCCATTAAAAGTAGAAATTGATGAAGAAAAATGGATAGAAGCCGATGCAGTTATTATCAGTACAGGGGCTTCTGCTAAATGGTTGGGCCTGCCAAGCGAAGAAAAATTAAATGGATATGGGGTAAGTGCCTGCGCTGTATGTGATGGCTTCTTTTTTAAAGGAAAGGAAGTGGCCATTGTTGGCGCCGGGGATACCGCAGCAGAGGAAGCACTTTATTTAAGTAAGCTATGCACTGTAGTACACATGATCGTAAGAAAAGAAGCCATGCGTGCCAGCAAAGTAATGCAGGATAGGGTTCTAAGCACAGCCAACATAAAAATATACTGGAATAGTGAAACAGACGAAGTACTGGGAGATACAAAAGTAGAAGGCGTACGAATTTTAAATAATAAGACAAATGAGAAAACAGAAATTCCGGTGAGTGCTTTTTTTGTAGCCATTGGGCACGAACCCAACAGCAGTATATTTAAAAACTGGCTGGATATGGATGAAGCCGGCTATGTAAAGACCGTTCCCGGCACCAGTAAAACAAACATACCCGGTGTTTTTGCTTCGGGAGATGTGCAGGATAAAATTTACCGCCAGGCGGTAACGGCGGCGGGTAGTGGCTGTATGGCAGCGCTGGATGCGGAAAGATACCTGGGGGAAAAAGGATTTCACTAATTAATTGATGATGTATAATTGGATAAATGATAATGCAATCAATTTGTATTTTTCACCTGTTGAGTAATAACTATCTTGTTGAATTATTTATCCATTATCCATTAAAAAATTATCTATTATCCATTAAACCATTATCCATTATTAGATGTTCACCATTCATTTAACCAATCTTCGTTTTTTTGCACATCATGGTATGCATGACGAAGAAGCTATTGTTGGAAACGATTTTGAAGTTTCGTTATCAGTTACATTTGAGGTGCCGGATAGAATTAAAGCCTTAAGTGAAACAATAAACTATGTTTCTGTTTATTTGATTATTAAAAAAATATTTAAACATCCTTCTAAATTGCTGGAAACACTGGCAGTAGATATCTGTGATGAAATTTATCTATCAGATAACCGTATCAAAAAAATTAACATTACTATTCATAAATTAAATCCTGCTATCAGTAATTTTATCGGCAATGTCGGCGTTTCTTTTTGTAAATCGTTTTAGCTATGAAAACTCTTACACTTTTCTTTTTATTTACTGCCGGTTTTTTATGCAGCATAGCCCAGGATATTAATAGTTATATAAATGAAGGAAACAGGCTGGAAGCATTACCTGATGAAAAAGCGGCATTCCAGAAATTTAAAATCGCTCTAAAATTACAGCCTGGCAATTTATATGCCTTAAATAAATGCAGTGAATTATGCAGCAGGATCGGCAACCGGGAGAAGGATATAAAATCAAGAGATAATTATTATGCAGCCGCTGTTATTTATGCAAGAACTGCCTTAAAAATCTCTCCTACCAATGACGAAGCCAACGTGGTAATGGCTATTGCTGTAGGCCGCACTGTCTTGATAAAAAGCGGAAAAGAAAAAATCAGTGCTGTAAAAGATATAAAACACTATGCAGACATTGCGCTGAAAACAAATGCGCAAAATTTTAAAGCCTGGCATATATTGGGTAAATGGAATTACGAAGTAAGTAATTTGAATATGATGGAAAGGGCTGCCGCAAAAATATTTTTTGGTGGCTTGCCTGATGCATCTTTAAAAAATGCTATATCATCTTATGAAAAAGCAAAATCATTAAACCCCGGTTTCCTACTTAATTACCTCGAGCTGGCAAAAGCATATAAAAGAAATGACGACACCGGCAAAGCCATTGCCCAGTTAAGAATTTTATTGCCGTTACCCATGCAAACGGAAGATGACCCCCGCATAAAAACAGAGGCGCAAAAACTTATCAAAAGCTGGGAATAAAAATCATAAAAAATTAAGTCTATATCCCGCAGGGTTTTTAAAAATGCCTGTGGTTTTTGTTTGGTATATATTTATCTTCGGTGCCAAATTAATTAAATGAAATCTTACTTTTTTCTTATCCCGTTTTTTTGTTTCATAAATTTTATTGCTTTGTCCCAGGATAATAATCCCAGTTCAAAGTATGATCCCCATGCTTTGTTTTCGCCGTTGTTTTATCCGTCAGGTGGCACTATCAGTCGTGCTGCTACAGGCGAGCCCAATATCGGTTATTGGCAAAACAGGGCAGACTACCAGATAAATGTTTCATTGAACGATATTACCAATGAAATAAAAGGGTCAGTTACTATTTCCTATAAAAACAACAGCCCGCATGCTTTGCCGTTTCTTTGGCTGCAACTTGATCAGAATCTTTTTGACAAGGATAGCCGGGGCCAGGCCCGTATGCCAGTGGGCAGCCGGAGCCGCTATGGCGATGCCAACAGCGAATTTAATGGCGGCTATAAAATAAGTTCTGTAAAAACAGGCATCGAAAATACACAGGCAGATTATATTATTTCTGATACAAGAATGCAGATTCGTTTACCCAGGGCCGTTAAGCCCGGTGGCGAAATGATAAAAATAAAAATTGATTATTCGTTCATTCTGCCAAAATATGGTGCAGACCGCTGCGGCATTTTGCCCACAAAAAACGGAAATATTTTTGCGGTTGCCCAATGGTATCCCCGCATGTGTGTGTTTGATGATGTACAAGGGTGGAACACTAACCCATACCTTGGGCCAAGTGAATTTTATTTAGAGTATGGCGATTTTGATTTCAGCATCACCGCCCCTGCATCGCATATAGTAATGGCCGGTGGCGAATTACAAAATGCTGCAGAGGTATTAACTGCCACACAAATAAAAAGATTGGAAGATGCTAAGGGTAGCGACAAAACCGTTATCATCCGCAGCGAACAGGAAGTTACCGACCCCGCCTCAAGGCCCAAAGCCAATACCCTCACCTGGAAATTTAAAATTAACAATGCAAGAGATGTTGCATGGGCGTCTTCTGCTGCATTTATTTGGGATGCTGCAAAAATGAATTTGCCGGGCGGCAAAAAGGGATTGGCACAAAGTTTATATCCGGCTGAAGCAAACGGTGCAGACCGTTGGGGCAGGGCCACAGAATACACAAAAGGCAGCATAGAAAATTACAGTAAAAGATGGTATTCTTTCCCCTACCCGGTGGCAACAAATGTGGCCAGCAATGTAGGCGGCATGGAATATCCGGGCATTGTTTTCTGTGGTTCCAATGCTACAAAGCAAGGGCTGTTTGGTGTAACCGATCATGAGTTTGGCCACACCTGGTTCCCCATGATTGTTGGCAGCAACGAAAGAAAATATGGCTGGATGGATGAAGGCTTCAACACCTTTATCAATTCACTTGCCGATGATGATTTTAATAATGGGGAGTACAAACAAAAAGATAGCAGGGAAAATATTATTCCATATCTTTTTGGGCAGGGCAGCGAAAGTATTTTTAATACACCAGATGCCATGAAGGAAGGAAACATAGGCGCAGCGCTGTATTACAAGCCAGGTTACGGGTTGGAGCTTTTACGGAATTATATTCTTGGCCCGGATAGGTTTGATTATGCTTTCAAAACATACATAAACCGTTGGGCTTTCAAGCATCCAACACCATGGGATTTTTTCCGCACCATGGATAATGTGGCCGGTGAAGAATTAAGCTGGTTCTGGAAAGGCTGGTTTGTAGAAAATTATAAATTAGACCAGGCCATTACAGCTGTTACCTACGAAAAAAGTCTTCCGGCAAACGGCGCCATTGTAACGTTGGAAAACCTGGAGCAAATGGCTATGCCGGTATTGCTTAGTTACGAAACAAAATCGGGCATAAAAGGTATTAAACAGTTACCTGTGGAGATATGGAATAACACCGCCACATTTAAAGTAAAATTAGATACAAAAGAAGAATTAAAATCAGTAACTATAGATGAGGGAAAGAATTTTCCGGACATCAATTTTGCAAATAATAACTGGAAAGGGAATTAAAATCATCTTTTAAAATATTTGTAAACGTGAAAAGTAAATATCAAAAAAGCATATCACTACCAATGGCTGAAAGAGCTTCGAAGGATGGGCCTCGGAAAAAATGCGTTAAGAAAATTAATGAATATGCCATTACAAATTTTTAATTGTCACAGAGTTCCAAACTCAGCGCTGTTTGAGCAAGAACGAAGAAATAAAGTATAATAGAGTAACTGGCGAGTTCGCTGAATTTAGGCATATTCATTAATTTTTAGCTTTTTTTTCCGCAGCCCTTGATTTTTGTTTCTTTTCATCAAGGAA
>JBDUCK010000168.1:0-7474 GCA_040003485.1 Ferruginibacter sp.
TGGGGAGGTTGTACACCAATACCCAAAAAACTCAGGCCTGCTTCTACTATAATTGCTGTCGCAAAATTTCCGGCTGCTATAACCATTAGCGGACCAAGAATATTTGGAAGAATATGGCGCAGAATAATACGGCTGTTTTTGAAGCCTAACGCCCGGGCGGCCTGTATATATTCCATTTCTTTTAATGCGAGTACCTGGCCCCGAACCAGCCTGGCTACACTTACCCAAAGAGTGAGGCCAACAGCAATAAAAATTTGCCAGAAGCCTTTGCCCAATGCAAGAGTAATAGCAAATACTAATAATAAAGTGGGAATACTCCAGGTAACATTTACAAGCCACATTATTACTTCGTCTACCCAACCACAATAGTAGCCTGCAAGTGCTCCTAACAAAATGCCCAGCGTAAGGGAAATTAGCACTGCAATTAAGCCTACGGCGAGGCTTACCCGGGTACCAATAATTAAACGGCTCAGAATATCTCTGCCAAAGGCATCTGTGCCTAACCAGTATTTTTTGGTAACAATATTTTGTTTAAGGTCTTGTGGCTTAGCACCAGTAAGTTCATTAATATTATAGCGCTGCAATATGGACGTATCTTCATCAACATATTTATTAATTATCAGGATATTGTTTTCAATTTTGTAACTGCTGATGGGTACGTATTTAAATTGAGTTGGCTCGCCAAACAATAACCTGTTAAACCAATTTCCGGATGAAATTTTCGTACCAGGGATTTTTAAAAAAAGCTGCGTATAACCGGGCTTTTTAGCCTGTATTTCCACCGTTTGTAAATCTGCATTGGGCGTAGAATCCGGCGAAATAAAATACCCAAATATTGCAACAAGGAATGAAATTGAAATAATGATCAATCCGGTAAATGCCAGTTTATTTTTTTTAAGTCGTAACCATATTTGCGTTGAAAAGGAAAATGATTCAGTCGGCATAATGTAAAATACAAATTCCTGTTCAACAAGATTCACACCGCAGCGGTTTTAGTATGTAAAATCTCCAGGAAATTTTCCTGAGAAATTAAAGTAGCTCCCAGGCTAAGCAAGTGTTCATTTGGAATCTGGCAATCAAGCAATTTGTAGCGGTTACTTTTGCAAAGCCATATTACTGCTGCTTTTGAAGCATTACTTACTTTACTAAACATACTTTCTCCACAGAAAACCTCATTTATTTCAAGCCCATACATGCCACCCACTAATTTATTTGATTGCCATACTTCTATACTTTTTGCAACGCCATCTTTATAGAGCTCCAGGTAAGCCTCTTTCATTTCGTCGGTTATCCACGTGCCATCCTGGTCTTTCCTGCTTATGGTTTTACAATTTTCTATCACTTCTTCAAAGACGGTGTTCAGCCGGATTTCAAAAATGTTCTTCTTAAGAAGTTTACTCATGCTTTTACTTGTGATCACTTTGTTTGGAAAGATTACGCAACGTTCATGGGGCGAATACCAGCAAATACGATCACCCTCAGAAAACCAGGGGAAGATGCCATTATTGTAAGCGAGTAATAATCTTTCTGTACTTAGATCTCCGCCAATTGCCAGCAAGCCATCAGCTTCTGCCAGTGAAGGATCAGGAAAGAGAAGTTTATCTTTGTCAAGTTCAAAAATCATGTTTATTTTACTTTTCTGCCTTTCCATTTATAACTGCCGAACCTGCCCAGCCAGCCTGCAATGATGGTATAGATAATATGAAATGGCTGCATAAAAGGGAACAAAAATAAAAGGGATATTTTGTTGAAAAACTTTGCCACCGGAAAAAGGAAAACTAATTCTACAATTATTTTAAAAATCAACAGCCATAGCCAGAAAGAAAAAATGGATAATGGATAATGAATAATTGATAATACCGGGTTGTAAAAAATGCTGATCATGGGGAGGATAAACATCCCTACATTAAAAAAATATACAACTGCTAAAACAGGCAACAATCTTTTATCCTCATATTTATCGGCCTTACTGGCCCACCTTATACGCTGGTTAAAAAACCCGCCTATTGTTTTTACCGGTTGCGTTTCTGCAATAGCATCTGGAGATTTTAAGAACAATACTTTTTGAGGATAACATTTAAAAATTTTATGCACTAGCAGCATATCATCCCCACTGGCTATAGCATCTATCCCTTTAAAACCATCAACTTCATAAAAAACTTTTTTTTCGTAAGCCATGTTGGCCCCATTGCACATGCTGTGAAATTTTTTATAAACGGATGCACCTGTAATTCCCTGCAGAGTCATAAAATCCAGTGCCTGGAAAATTTCAATAAAAGAGATGCTGTTATTTATTGCCACAGGTGCCGCAATAAAAACGGGATTGTTTTTTTCATAAAATGCGGCTATAGTTGTGAGCCAGTTTTGCGGCAGGTAACAATCTGCATCGGTTGTTACAATCAGTGAGCCCTGGCTTTTATTTATGCCGGTTTCAATGGCTCTTTTTTTATAGGAATTTAATTTATCGTCGGGTTCATAATCTTTTAAAGAAAGCAGTTTGATATTGGTATTTGAATAGGCAGAAATAATTTCTGCGGTACGATCTGTAGAAAAATCATCTATTACTATGACTTCAAATAAATGTGCCGGGTAACTTTGCGCCAGTATTGATTGCAGCAGCACAGGCAGGTTTAATGCCTCATTACGTGCAGGGATAATAACAGAAATAACTGTTGAAAGCGGTTCAACGCCTTGGGCTGATTTGAATGATGGGATACTTACCCAACCCATAAAATAATAAAAAATGAGGGTGGCGTAAACGATAAAAAAAATAAAGCTGATAGAAACAATTGCCGTCATAAAGCTGCAAAATGGTTTGCCGTACAAGTGAGTGACACAACAATGTTGATATGAAAAACAAATGCCGGTAACACAAAAATAATTTTTTGATATTTAAAGCTAATGATTATCTTTATATAGTTGTTTAAACAACTATATGCCCAACAACCAATTTAAGAAAAGCGAATTATACAGTTTCATTACCGGCAAAGCGAGTACTGCTATAGCAAGGCGGTTACAAAAGAATTTTAAACAGGCAGGCGTAGAAATTACCATTGAACAATGGAGTGTGCTGTATCATTTATGGAAAGACAATGGTATGAGCCAGCAGCAATTATGTGATGCCACTTTTCGGGATAAGCCCAGTATTACCAGGCTGGTGGATAACCTGGAGAAATTAAAGCTGGTAAGAAGAGTGGCCAGCAAAGATGACCGGAGAAAAAACTTTATTTATCTCACGCCGGAAGCGCAGCAACTACAGGATCAATCCATGGAACTGGCCAATCAAACTTTAAATGAGGCCTTGGCAGGCGTTACTAACGGGCAGATAGAAATAGCAAAAGAAGTGTTGAGTAAAGTGTATGAAAATCTGAGCTAAAGAATCCCCTCCGACTTCTGAAGGGGGAACTTACAGAAGCGATGATAGAAATTATATAAAACTATAAATAATCACAAACCTAAGCCGCTTTTGGGTTGGGGCAAAAAATAGAACATCATGAGCACAACAACAACATCAACACAGAACCTTTTAAAAGGTGGCGAATGGCTTATAAAAGAAAGCAATGCTTTTGAAACCTATACGCCGGAAGATTTTAACGAGGAGCAATTAATGGTGAAAGAAATGTGTCTCCAGTTTTTAAATTCAGAAGTATTGCCGGCCATTGAGCGCATAGATAAAATGGAGCCAGGCCTTATGCCCGGCCTGATGGAGAAAGCAGGTGAGCAGGGTTTACTGGGCGCATCTATACCGGAAGATTTGGGGGGCCTGGGAAAAGATTTTATCACATCAACTTTGGTAAATGAAGGCCTGGGCGGCGGTTTCTCTTTCAGTGTTGCCGTAGCTGCACACACCGGCATTGGCACGTTGCCCATTTTATATTTTGGTACAGAAGCGCAGAAGAAAAAATATATTCCAAAACTCGCCAGTGGCGAATGGAAAGGTGCATACGGATTAACAGAACCCAATAGCGGCAGTGATGCACTGGGGGCAAAAAGTACGGCAACACTTTCCGCCGATGGTAAGTATTATATATTGAACGGCCAGAAATGCTGGATAACTAATGGTGGCTTTGCCGATGTCTACACCGTATTTGCGAAAATTGATGGCGATAAATTTTCTGCGTTTATACTTGAACGTGGGTTTGAAGGCTTTACCCAGGGGCCGGAAGAACATAAGATGGGGATCAAAGGTTCTTCTACAGTGCAACTGTATTTCCAGGATTGTAAAGTACCGGTAGAAAATTTATTGGGTGAAGTGGGTAAAGGTCATATCATCGCTTTCAACATTTTAAATATTGGCCGCCTTAAATTATGTGCGGCTGCTTTAGGCGGTGCTAAAATGGCCTTTAACTCAACCATAGAATATGCAAAAACAAGAGAGCAGTTTAAAACAGCCATCGCAAATTTTGGTGCTATAAAACATAAGCTTGCAGAGATGGCCATTAGAATATGGGTGGGCGAAAGCGCCTTGTACCGTACAGCAAAATGGATTGATGATAAAGAAACAGAATTAGCTGAAGCGGGTAAGCCATTTAATGAAGCATTGCTGGGTGCGGCAGAAGAGTACGCCATTGAGTGTGCCATTTTAAAAGTAGATGGCAGTGAGGTATTGGATCTTGTGGTGGATGAAGGCGTGCAGATACATGGCGGCAATGGCTTTAGCGATGAATATATGATAAGCCGTGCTTACCGGGACAGCCGCATTAACCGTATTTACGAAGGCACCAATGAAATTAATCGTTTGCTCACAGTAGATATGATGTTGAAAAGAGCGATGAAAGGTAAGCTTGACCTGATGGGGTCGGCAATGAAAGTATCGAAAGAACTCATGAGCATTCCTGATTTTGGCAATGAAGAAGAAGGAGCTTTTGCAGCAGAGCTTAAAACAATTGTGAATTTAAAGAAAGCCATTTTAATGACGGCTGGTGCAGCCGTGCAAAAGCTGATGATGAGCCTTAGCAACGAACAGGAAATACTAATGAACATTGCAGATATGGCCTTACAGGTTTTTCATGCAGAGAGTGCCTTGTTACGGGTAATTAAAATGACAGAAAAGCAAGGTGCCGCAGCGGTAACAGTACAAACCGATATGATGCATTGCTACCTTAATGATGCTGTAGATAATGTAAACAAAGCAGGTAAAGAAACCATTAATGCTTTTGCCGAAGGCGATGAGCAACGCATGATGTTGCTCGGGCTGAAACGATTCACCAAAACAGCACCATTTAATAGCAAAGATGCAAGAAGAAGGATTGCTGATAAATTAATTGCAGAGAATAAATATTATTTATAGAAATGCCTTTAATATTAACAATGCCATCTCTGGTACTGCGTGGTTTTTTTATTTAAGGTAAAAGCATGTTATTCTAAATGAATTGTTTCCTTATATTTTATTAAGGCCGTATTAATTTATTGTTAGTGCCGGTGCATAATTACCGTTATTAAGTGCGAAAAATATTTTGTATTTTAAGGGAACTAAAAGTCCTTTTATGATTCAGCATACTATATCCCGGATAGCCATCTGGCTTTTAGGTATTGTGATGATCATCTTTGGTATCCATCATTTCCGTCACCCGGAAAACATGGTGATATATGTGCCTCAATATATTCCCGGTGGTATAATATGGGTGTATTTTGTTGGCGTAGCTTTCATCCTGGCAGGGCTCGCATTTATCCTTAACCGTTTTGTTTCTATGGTGGGCTATCTCTTAGCTCTATTGCTTTTTATTTTTGTATTAACCATTCACCTGCCAAACTACAGGTTTTCGGGTGATAAAGAAATGCGGCAGCTTGCGTTTGTAAATTTGTTGAAAGATCTTGCTCTCGGGGCTTTTGCAATGTATGTAGCGGCTAATGCCAGGCACCAAAGGCTAAATGAAGAATGATGCTTTAAAAAGATGGTATAAAACTGCAAGGCTTTCTGAGTCTTAAAGGGAGGATTAATGCTGCTAAAGACTGGGTTGTATAAAATCCCAAAGGTTGCCATAGAGATCTTTAAAAACAGCTACGGTTCCATATTCTTCTTTAACCGGAGGTCTTGTAAAAATTATATCCTTTTCCTGCATGGCATTATAATCTCTCCAGAAATCATCTGTATATAGAAAAAGAAAAACACGGCCTCCGGTTTGATTGCCTATCCTGCTTTGTTGTTCTGCGCCGTCTGCTTTCGCCAATAATAATTTACATCCGTTACTGCCCGGCGGTGCAATGATAACCCATCTTTTTGTTTCGCTTAAAGGAGAGTCTTCTACTAAAGTAAAATTTAATTTTTTGGTGTAAAATTCAATAGCCTCATCATAATCTTTTACTACCAAAGCTACCTGTGCAAGATGTTGTTTCATTATTACAGTAAAATAAATTGTACATAAAAATGCCACTAATTCACTAAACATTCGTGCATTAGTGGCAAAAAAATTGTTTAATTATTTAACATCAGTGGCATTACGAGCATTAGTAACTCTTCATTTTCTTCCTGCTCAGTTGGTTTAATAATGCCTGCTTTTGTTGGCGTGCTAAGTTCCATATTTATTTCAGCGGTATCTGCACCATTAAGCATTTCAATCAAAAATTTTGCATTAAAAGCAATTTGCAGATCATCACCATCATATTGGCAAGCCATGCGTTCGTTACCTTCAAAACTAAAATCAACATCCTGGCTGGCAAGCTGCAATTCGCTGCCGCTGATGCTTAGCGCCACCTGGTTGGTGCTTTTATTGCTGAATACACTTACCCGGCGCAACGCATTTTGAAAGTCGCTGCGGCCTACGGTCATCTTATAAGGATTATCTACTGGTATCACTACTTTATAATCAGGAAAACGGGCATCTATCAACCGGCAAACCAATTCAGTGCCGCCATGTTTAACAAAAAGATGATTGCTGTTGTACGATATTTTAAGTTCATCATCATTATCAGGTAAAGCGCCTTTTAAAAGATTCAATGGTTTTTTAGGCACAATGAAAGAATCTTTTTGTGGGCAGCTAACATCGGTGCAGGTAAATTTTACCAGCCGGTGAGCATCGGTAGCCACAAAGCTGATCCCTTTTTTATCCAGCTCAAAAAATACTCCTGTCATGGCTGGGCGCAAATCATCACTGCTCACCGCAAAAATTGTTTTGTTGATCGCAGTAACCAGGGCAGAAGATGTCATGGTAAAACTATTTGCCTCGTCTGCGGCTGGTTCTTTAGGAAAATTATCGGGGTTCTCACCCATTACTTTGTACTTACCATTGTCACTCGTAATTTCTACTCCAAAGTTTTTTTCTATATTAAAAGTCAGCGGTTGCTCTGCAATATTCTTCAAAGAATCCAAAAGGATTTTTGCCGGTATGCACACTTTTCCACTGTCTTTGGCTTCAATATCAAGATGCACTTTCATCACCGTTTCTAAATCAGTGGCTACTACCGTAAGTTTATTTTTTTCTATTTCAAATAAGAAATCTTCCAGGATGGGTAAAACGGTATTGGCATTAATTAC
>JBDUCK010000169.1:0-7439 GCA_040003485.1 Ferruginibacter sp.
ATGGTAACAATACTGATTCCACTTATTTTATTTATTGCCTCATTTGGTGTGTACTTAGGCAGGTTTGAGAGATGGAACAGTTGGGATGTAATAAAAAACCCTATGGCACTGGGTTTGAATATCGTTCATAATTTTACATCTCCCATTATCAATTCCCACACCTGGGCCATCACTATTTTATTTACCGCAATTTATTCGTTGCTGTATTTCTTTTTAAAAGTATTGCCGCAGGCGTTTGCAGAAGAAAAGAAGGCTTAAAAATGTACGGCTCAATGATGAAGAATGGTATGCGGTACAAGGGAGTGACACAAGAATGTTGCCATGAAAATAAATGCTGGTAAACAAAAAATGCCAGACAGTTTAATGCCCGGCATTTTTGTTTATAAAGACAGTTTAAAAATCTAATCCGAGTGCTACATACAATAGCGGTTTCCCTTTAAAGAAACCACTCATGGGCCAGCCTGCATCAAACTTCACAAAATAGCCAAGCAAAGTGCTTCTTGCGCCAAAACCATAGCCACCGGCAAAAGGCCCGACACCGCCAGCTTTTAATTTTACTACCGCATCAGGAAAAGAGCCATAAGATACCTGCGGCCTTTTAATGCTGTTGTAATCGCCATTCCAGGCAGTACCCAGGTCTATGAATTGGGTGATCTGGAAATTGCGGAGGAACGGATTGTTTACCTGTTTATCAAAGAAGGTAGAAATGATTGGCAGCCGGAACTCACTGTTTAAAACAAGGGCATTATTTCCATTAGCAACATTTTGAATGTACCCTCTCAGGTTTACCGCCAGGCTTTGAAAGGCGTAATCCTGATCCTGCGCCGGTTGATTGGTTTCATCAAAATAGCGGAAACCGCCATTGCTTTTTTGGTTGTTTCCAAACATCAGCCAGCCATCTTCGCCGCCGAGATAATAAATTAATTTTTGATTGCCGAAACTAAAATCGCCTGCGGCTCTGCCTGCCCATATAAAATTCCGGTAGATAGGATAATAATACCTGGCATCAAAACCAAGGTTAAAAGTATTGCGGCCTGCGGCTGTCACCAATTTACTTACCTGGGTATTGTAGTCTGCATAAATTTTATAACGCAATCCGTTCCAGATATTCATTGCCGGATTTAAACTGTTATCGTAAACAAATTCTAAATGATTTACAGAATATAATGGTTTAAAATCAGCTATGCCGGCAGTTTGTTGATCTACACTGGATAATACAGATCTATCTGAACGTATACCGGTACTGAAACGAATGCTTTTTGTAACATCAAAAGGATAAGAAATATTGGCCTGGTATATATTTGTAAAATCTTTTCCAGGAAAGCCTCCTTGTATTTGAAAACTTTCTACATTCCTGTAATAAGTAAGGCCCCAATCTATTCTGCGTTTAAGATTTTGATAATTTATTAACCATTCATTGTCTTTTAAATTTGTGCCGATCTTAAAAGCACCGTTGACCTTTATATCTTCCAAAAGATCCGAAGTACCTAAAGTGATAAGCCCATTTAATGGAGAACCACTGTTAAGCATTATTGGGCCACTGCCACCTGCATAAGCCTGGTAGCGGTTTAGCAATACTGAATTATTAAAATTTATAGAGCCATAATCTACAGAAAATTTCAGGGGTTTGTATCTATACAATTTGGCAGATTCCAACACAGAAGGTTCTTTGTAAACAGGGGTTTCGGGAGTTACGCCATTTACTATTTTTGTACTGTCTGTTTTTTCGTTGCCAAATTCATTTTGAAAGAAATCGTTTTGCTTTTTTGCAGAATCGCCTGCAGGCAAATTGCCTTTTATCTCTGCAGGATTATTACCAGGTGCTATGGTTGTAAGCCTGCTCTCCCGCATTAATTTTTTTGCATACTCAGTTGGTTGTGCAGTAATGTTGCGACGGTTTAAGGCAATTTCATCAATTTTTAATTTATACAAAACCTTTTCATCACTTTGCCTGGTTACTTCACTCACCTGGTTATTATCCCCTGCTATCCGGCTTTCTGCCAGGCCACTGGGGTAGTTGCTTAATGGAAAACTGTAAGCTGAATCTTCTGAAACTGCAACAACGGCAATAGAATCTACATCCGTTTTTTTATAAACCTTTAATGTACTGTCTACATCTTTTACCGATGGATTTCTTAAAATTTCATCAGCTATCAGTACAAGCGTATCCAGCCCTGCTGCTTTTGTTGTAAAAAAGCCTGCATAACGGTTTGCAATGCCGTTCTCGTCACTCACAAATGTAAAATGGTTTTGATTGTATTGTGTTGGAAAGCGTGCATCGCCGTATTTTAAATTTGTTAATTGAGATAGCTGGTTCAGCTCTGGCTTATCACCAAAATCTGTTATCATAAAAACATTAAAGCGGTTATTACTCGGTAAAACAGTATCGGCGCTTTTGGCAAAAGCACTGGGCCTGTTGCTGCTGAAAATAATACCGGTTTTATTTGGAAAAGCAACATATGACGGATCAAGATTATCATAAACATCATTGGTGATCTGTTTTACTTTTTCATTTTCGATATTCATAGTATAGATATCAGTATGCCCATTTTTTACTGCAGAAAATAAAAGGTTACGGCTATCAATATTATACTTAACATCCTGTACCTGGTCAAACTTATCTGTAAGGTCTATTTTATATTGTTTTATGCGAGTTATCAGGTCATACACAAATAATTTCAGCCTGCCTTCCTGTACATAAATTACTGTAACCCTTGTTCCCTTTGGGTCCCAGGCCATTAAAGGATAGTTAGGATTTGTTTCATTTTCATAAGTACGAACGCCGTATTTAAGCAAGGTCTTATTTTCAAAATCATCATTTAAAATAACACGTACAATACCTTTTTTAAATTGAGTAACTACATAGGAGTTATTTCTTTTGTTTGGATTTACATTAAAGCGGTAATAATTTAACCGTTTGCTTATAGTAAACCCATCAATATAATTTCCTTTTGGATAAGCTTTTCTGCGGGTGATATCTTTGTAATATTTATCATCCTGGTATTGCATAAATTCTTTAAGCAGATCATTAAATTTCATTTTAGTGATTTGCTGGCTGGCTTTGTTTAAACTTTTATAAACCCTGGCCAGGTAAAGAAAATAAGTAACGTTTTCTTTTTTATATTTCTCTTCAATATAATACCAAAAAGCATGGCCTGCCAGCAAAGGTCGGGCAAAAGCAAGGCTGGAAAATTTACTGTAATTACTGCTTAAAATTTCACTTTTTAAATCATCATCAAGGTCAGTACTCCAGTTTTCGCCGAGGTAGGCAACGTATCCATCAGTAAGCCATTCAGGCAGATCAAGCAGGGCCTGGTTACCTGCTACTTCACCCAGGTCATCTCCAAATAAAACATTTTTAGTAATTATATCAGCAATGCCCTGGCGTAGCTGTCTTTTTAAATTTGCATGATTGGCATCGTAATAAACAACCATTTTATTATTCACTAATCTTGTAACCCCGCCGGTATTTAATATACTGCTTTCCAAACCAATATTTGTTTGCTGAAAATCTGCATACTGGTTATACAAGATAATATTTGCCCTCCGTTGCAGGCTGTATTCTGCTGCTGCTTCCAGTTGTGGTAATTCTGTTTCAGCTAATTGTGCAGCAAACTTTGCAAGCTCCCGGCCACCTTCATTAAAATAAACATTAAAGTTTTTTGTTTGATAGTATTGCCACTTAAACTTTTTATATTGAACCCTGTTTTTACCAAATACAACACCATTTACCTGGGCATAGCTTACACTTGCCGCTGCAATGAAAATAAATGAAATGAAAAATATTCTGCTGAACTTTACCATACTAATAAATTGATATTGAGTATTAAAATTACTTCATTAGTGTTAATCATTAAAATCTTTTAAAACAATTGCATGTTACAAATAAAATCCTTTGTTTTTAGCCCCATACAGGAAAATACATATATACTTTACAATGAATTTAACGATTGCATTATTATAGATCCGGGTTGTTATTTTGATGAAGAAAAAGAAGCCTTGGTAAGCTATATTGAAAAGAGTGGGTTAAAGCCCAGAATGCTGCTTAATACACATTGCCATCTGGACCATGTATTTGGCAATAAGTTTTTAGCTGAAAAATACGGGCTCAGCCTGCAGCTTCATGAAAATGAAAAAGCAGTATTGGAATTTGCTCCTACCAGCGGTTTAATGTATGAGCTGCCCTTTGATAATTATACGGGTGAACTACTTTTTATTAAAGAAGGGGATACTCTAAAATTGGGTGAAGATGAATTGAAAGTATTGCTTACACCCGGCCACAGCCCTGGCAGCCTGAGTTTTTACTGCAAAAAAGATGGGTTTGTAATCAGCGGCGATGCATTGTTCTACCGCAGCATTGGGCGTACTGATCTGCCGGGCGGTAATCACCAGGCATTGATTGATAGCATTAAAAACCAACTGTTGATTTTGCCGGGCAATACAAAAGTATTTAGTGGTCATGGCCCTGCTACCGGTATTGAGGATGAAAAAAAGGCCAATCCTTTTTTACAATAATGTTGGAAAATAGTTACCGGGTTCTACATCTTTTTTTCCATACATAATTCTATCAGTACACCATTGGTATTTTTTGGATGCAGAAAGCAAACCAATTTATTATCCGCCCCATGCTTGGGAGTTTCACTCAATAATACGAACCCTTCTGCCTGGAGCCTTTTCATTTCTGAATATATATCTGCTACTTCAAAGGCAATATGGTGAACGCCTTCTCCTTTTTTATCGATGAACGTTGCGATAACACCATTTTCAGCCAGGCTTTCAACAAGCTCTATCTTTGCGTCACCGGCTTTAAAAAAAGCAGTGTTCACCTGTTCCGATTCTACCTTTTCTGTCTTGTAACACTGACTATTCAGCAGTTTTTCAAACAAGGGAACGGCATTTGCAAAATCTTTTACTGCAATACCGATGTGTTCTATTTTAAGCATAATTCTTATTAATATGTATAAGGTTTACGAAATGGGGTAAAATGAAAATGGCAACAGTTTCCATGCTAAAAATAGAACCTTTTATAGTAAATTTGCGTTATAAGAACAATTAAAAATTTATACAATTAAAAATGTTGAAACTCCCTATTTACCTCGATAATAATGCCACCACACCCATGGATCCCCGTGTGTTGGAAACAATGACGCCTTATTTTTTACAACACTTTGGTAATGCGGCAAGCCGTAATCATCCTTTTGGCTGGGAAGCAGAAGAAGCAGTAGATTACGCACGTGAGCAGGTGGCAAAATTGATTGGTGCAGATCCTAAAGAAATAATTTTTACTTCAGGAGCTACAGAAGCAGATAACCTGGGTATTAAAGGAGTTTACGAAATGTATGCGAGCAAAGGCAATCATATTATTACAGCAACCACAGAACATAAAGCGGTGCTTGATACCTGCAAGCATATTGAAAAATTAGGTGGCGATGTAACTTACTTGCAGGTGCAACCTGATGGGTTAATTGATTTAAAAGAACTGGAAGCAGCTATCAAGCCTACAACAATTCTTATTGCCATCATGTATGCCAATAACGAAATAGGAACGGTAATGCCTATAAAAGAAATTAGTGCCATAGCCCGCAAACATGGGGTGTTGGTATTTACAGATGCTACGCAGGCGGTAGGGAAAATACCTGTTGATGTAAACAAAGATGGCATTGATTTAATGGCATTTACTGCACATAAAATGTATGGCCCCAAAGGTGTTGGTGCATTATATGTCCGTCGTAAAAACCCAAGGGTAAAAGTTACAGCACAAATGGATGGTGGCGGCCATGAACGTGGTATGCGGAGCGGTACTTTAAATGTACCTGGTATTGTGGGTTTTGGCAAAGCCTGCGAATTATGTATGCTGGATATGGAAGCTGATACAAAACGCATAACCAAATTAAGAGATAAACTGGAAACAGCTTTATTGTTACTGGAAGAGGCTTATGTAAACGGCAGCCGTGAGCATAGGTTGCCACATGTTGCTAATATTTCTTTTAAGCATGTAGAAGGAGAAGGCTTGTTAATGGGCTTTAATAAAAATATAGCTTTAAGCTCCGGCTCAGCTTGTACTTCTGCATCATTGGAACCAAGTTATGTATTAAAAGCACTTGGGTTGGGAGATGACCTGGCACATAGTTCACTTCGATTTGGCTTAAGCAGGTTTACTACCGAAGAAGAAATAGATTATACAGTGAAAGCTATCAGCGAAACGGTAATTAAATTAAGGGAAATGAGCCCGCTTTGGGAAATGTATAAAGAAGGAATAGACCTTACCACCATTGAATGGGCAGCACATTAAAAAATATTTCTCAATATTTAATGGTAATTTTAAAAGAGGTATAGTAATTAAAATTATAATTCAAAAATTTAAATAATAATATCATGGCATACTCAGAAAAAGTTATAGACCATTACCAGAATCCCAAAAATGTAGGTACGCTTGATAAATCAAGTAAAAACGTTGGCACCGGGTTGGTTGGTGCACCGGAGTGTGGAGACGTAATGCGGCTTCAGATAGAAGTTGATCATAGTACCGGCATGATAACAGATGCAAAATTTAAAACCTTTGGATGCGGCTCTGCCATTGCATCCTCATCGTTAGCCACAGAATGGCTTAAAGGCAAAAGTGTAGACGAAGCTTTGAAAATTGATAATATGGATATCGTTGAGGAGTTAAATTTACCACCGGTAAAAATTCACTGCTCTGTATTGGCTGAAGATGCTATTAAAGCTGCAATCAATGATTACAGGGAAAAAAATGGGATGGAGCAAATCAAATTTGAAGAAAGCGTAGTACATTAATAGGCTCTAACCTCTAAAGGGGAGCCTTATGGGAAATTCTGTTTTTTTAATTTGCAGAAATTCTTAATACGGGTTTTTATTTTTGTAAAACCAGCATTGGCATTTCAATGATACATCCTTGCGTCGCACTCTTGTACGGCAAAACAATCTGCAACTTATACAGTAAGGTTTCAGATAAAAAAATAATTGATAAAAATCAAAATAAGTTCCCCTTTAGGGGACAGGGGTTATGGACAATAGCATCTACATCAGCGATAAAGCAAAAGAAAAGGTTATCAACCTTATGAAAGATTCCGGGGTTGCTGATGATCCTTCTTATTTTCTTCGTGTAGGCGTAGTAGGGGGTGGTTGCAGCGGATTGAGTTATAAAATGGATTTTGATAATGAAAAAAAACCAATGGACCAGGTTTTTGAAGATAAAGGCGTAAAAATTGTTACTGATTTAAAAAGTTTTTTATACCTGGTAAATACAGAACTTGAGTTTAGCGACGGATTAAACGGCAAAGGGTTTTACTTTAATAATCCCAATGCAAGCAGAAGCTGTGGCTGTGGGGAAAGTTTTGCAGTTTAATAATAATATGATTTTATAAAACAAAGCCTCCCGATTTTCGGGAGGCTTTGTTATATATTATTGTACGTCTTTC
>JBDUCK010000170.1:0-7377 GCA_040003485.1 Ferruginibacter sp.
CCCTGCCATGTTAAAGGCCATAGACCTGGGCGTAAATACTTTGGAAATGGATATTGTTTTCACCTCAGATAATGTTGCCATTCTTTCCCATGAGCCTTTTTATAATCATGAAATAACCACCAACCCCGATGGAAAATTTATCGAGGAAAAAGACGAAAAGAATTATAACATTTATAAAATGAGTTTTGCAGAAACGCAACGATATGATGTTGGCTTAAAACCTCATCCACGCTATCCGCAACAACAAAAAATACCTGTTCATAAACCCAGCTTATCCGCCTTGATTGACTCTGTTGAAAATTATATTTCTCAAAAGAAAACTGCAAAAGTATTTTATAACATAGAAACAAAAACCCAGCCCGCTACAGACAATATTTTTCATCCGGCGCCAGCCGCATTTGTAGATATGCTGATGAAAATTATAAAAGAAAAAAATATCGAAGACCGGGTCATCATCCAGTCTTTTGATATGCGTACGCTGCAATACCTGCATAAAAAATACCCGGCTATAAAAACAGCCCTGCTTATTGAAGCAACTAACCTTAACAGTTTTAGAAAACAAATAAAAGACCTGGGCTTTACACCTACCATCTACAGCCCGGAACAGGCCCTGGTAACAGCAAATCTTATTGCCGCCTGTCACGAAAAAAAGATAAGGATCATTCCCTGGACCGTTGATGATAAAAAAGAAATTGCAAGACTGAAGGCCCTGGGTGTTGATGGCATCATCACAGATTTTCCAAACCTGTTCAACGATTAATTAATTTACCGGTCTGGGACAGCCATATTTATCTTTCTTCCCAAATTTATATGCAGCCCCAATACTGATGCTGGAATAATGATCTGTTAGTTTAGGATTTGCCGCATGGCTAAACCCATCCAGGTAATCTGTATGCATAAAACGATAAGCAGCTTCTGCATTTAGTGCTACCCTGTCAGAAATATTATACCGCACTCCTGCTCCCGCCGGAAACACCGGGATAGTTCTGGGAGGTGCCGTACCAATATCAGTAGAAAGGCCTGCAGCTACTTCTGATGTTTCCCCAAAAACAGTGCTGTTAAGGCGACTGAAATCCCTCTTCACTTTTACAAAAGATAACCCGGCACCAACAAAAAGATAAGGTTCAAATCTTCGTTCAACATAATTACTACCCAAAATATTCCAGTGCAGCATCAGGCTCAATTCCTTTACTGGTGTAGTAAAAGCAAAATTGCGCTGCCGCCGGTAATCGGGATTTTTGTAAACAGATTCATCTCCCTTAAGTTTAGCAATATTAAAAAGCAGCCGTGCAGACAAATCCCTGCTTATGATCCTGGTGCCGGAAATGCCAATGCCCGGTTTAATAGTTTCGATAGAGCCAAAGCGGTGCGGCGTAAGGTCGCCCTGGTAAATATAACCGCCCAGGTTGATACCCATTTCATATTTCGGTAAATTTTGTACCTGGGAAAACCCATTAAAAGAAATGAGAAAAGCAATAATAATAAAGCCGGGAAAGATAATTTTTTTCGTAAACATTGGATAACCTTTTAAAGTGAGAAAAGAAAAAGTCCAATGTATAATTTTAAAATAGTGCGATGGTTTTAACAATGATAAAATGCAACCTATCAATATAAAAAAGTAAAACAAAACTTATTATTGTAACCTAACAAATATTTAACAGCGTGGGGTAAAATGGAACAATTAGAAAATTATACGAATTACTAAAACTATTGCACTTATTCGGGTAATCCATTTTCATAAAATTGGTTAATAATCATTAGTCAACCTAATTATTACCATGCTGTTTATTTTACGGATATTTGACAGTGGGGAATAAATAAAATCAAGATTAATTATGGCGGATAAATTTTCATTGGCCTATGCCCGGGAAGCAGATAATAATGACAACCTTAAATTGTTTAGGGAGAAATTTTATATTCCTTACCTGCATAATAAAAATGCCATTTATTTTTTAGGCAATTCTCTTGGCCTGCAACCTAAAATCACACAGGATTACGTAGTGGATATCATGGAAGACTGGGCCAGCTATGGCGTAGAAGGTTTTTTTATGGGCGAAAATCCCTGGCTATCTTATCATGAATCTATGATGCAAACGCTTGGCAATATTGTGGGTGCCTTACCTAATGAGTTGGTGTTAATGAATCATTTGACGGTAAACCTGCATTTGCTGATGATCTCTTTTTACAATCCCACCGCTGAACGTTATAAAATAATTTGTGAAGCAAAAGCTTTTCCCTCCGATCAGTATGCATTTGAAAGCCAGGTAAAACTGCGTGGCTACAATCCTGCTGAGGCAATAGTAGAAGTGCATCCACAGCCGGGCACAGAATTAATAACTACATCAGATATTCTTAAAACAATTGAAGAAAATAAAGACTGTATCGCTTTGGTTTTATTTAGCGGCGTAAATTATTATACCGGGCAGGTATTTGATATAAAAGCTATCACGGAGGCTGCACACAAAGCCGGTGCCTATGCAGGGTTTGACCTGGCACATGCTACAGGTAATATTGAATTAAAATTACATGACGACGAAGTAGATTTTGCCTGCTGGTGCAGTTATAAATATTTAAACAGCGGCCCCGGTGCAATAGCCGGTGCATTTGTACATGAAAAACATTTGCAAAATAAAAACCTGCAGCGCCTGAATGGCTGGTGGGGAAATGATGAAAGCAACCGTTTTAAAATGGACAAAACATTCACCCCATACCCTACTGCGGAAGCCTGGCAACTAAGCACTGCGCCAATGATGCTGATGGCTGCTCATAAAGCTGCCCTGGATATTTTTGAAGAAGTTGGTTTTGAAAATTTATTGTTGAAGCAAAATAAAATGTCTGCTTATGTTTTTGAATTGCTGAATGAGATAAATGAAGCGGAGAAATATTTTAAAATATTGACTCCGCAAAATCCTGCTGAAAGAGGCTGCCAGGTATCTATAGCGATGAACAAAAATGGTAAACAGCTTTTTGAAGGCCTGACAAAAAACGGTATCATGGCCGATTGGAGGGAGCCGAATGTGATACGCATTGCACCAGTACCTTTATACAATACTTTTGAAGAAATATTTTTATTCGCAGAAATTTTAAAAAAATTATTGCATGTATAGTCTTCCGCATTTTACAGAGCATGATAATGAAAACATTCTTTCTTTTATGAAAGAAAATTCTTTTGCCATTGTAACCGGTATAGGAGAAGAATATCCAGTGGCATCTCATCTTCCCTTAGAAATAATTGAAGAGAATGATAAACTTGTTTTTATCGGCCACCTGATGCGTAAAACAGCGCACCATAATGCATTTGAAAAAAATAAAAATGTATTGGTAATTTTCAGCAGCCCGCACGCTTTTATAAGCGCAGGATGGTATGCAGATCCTGCACAGGCAAGCACCGTAAATTATATGGCTGTACATTCAAAAGGAAAAATATTTTTTACAGATGAAGCAGGCACCAGTGCAGCCATAAAGCAAATTACCGATAAACATATTGGCACCGATAGCCCTGCTTCATTTGATAGCCTTGACAAAGATTATGTAGCTGCGATGCTTAAAGCCATTGTTGGATTTCGCATTGAAATAGAATCAATAGAAAATGTTTTTAAACTGAGCCAGAACAGGAATGAGGAAGAAAGAAAAAATATCGTTCATCATTTAGAGAAGAATTCAGCAAGCGGAACCCATTTTATTGCGGAAGAAATGAAAAAAAGATTATCGTAAATAATTTTAATATGCATCGTAATATTTTAATAGAACAGATTAAGCAAAAGAAAAGCTATCTATGTATTGGTTTAGATACTGACCCAAATAAGATACCGATGCACCTGAAAGGCAACACCAATGCCGTTTTTGAATTTAATAAAGCAATTATTGATGCCACAAAAGATCTCTGTGTAAGCTATAAAATAAATACGGCTTTTTACGAAGCCCATGGTGTCAAAGGTTGGGAAGCTATGGAGCAAACAGTGAATTATATTCCTGCTACGCATTTTAAAATTGCTGATGCAAAGCGGGGCGATATTGGCAACACCTCATCACAATATGCCAAAGCATTTTTTGAAACTTTATCATTTGATGCCATCACCGTTGCTCCGTACATGGGCGAAGATAGCATACGCCCTTTTTTAGAATATGAAAATAAATGGACTATCGTACTGGGTCTCACCAGCAACAAAGGTGCAACTGATTTTGAAATGCTTAGAGTGGTTAGTGAGGACACTAACCACGGCGACAGTAAGGACACCAACCACAATTACCTGTACGAAAAAGTTTTAAACACCGTAAGCCGCTGGGGTAATATAAATAACCTGATGTTTGTAACAGGTGCTACCCAGGCAAAAGAACTCGAAAATATCAGGAAAATAATTCCTGATCATTTTTTACTGGTACCTGGCGTCGGCTTTCAGGGCGGAAGTTTAGCAGAAACCAGCAAATACGGGCTCACTAAGGATTGTGGCTTATTGGTAAATGCAAGCCGTGGCATTATTTATGCAGGTGATAAAGAAAACTTTGCTGATGAAGCCAGGGAAATAGCTTTACAATATCAAACAGAAATGGCTGGACTTTTAAAATAAAATTTACGTTTATGTATTACAGCTGGTTGGTACCTATACTGGGTTTTATAATGCTGCTTGGTTACAGTCTTATTTATTTTGTTGAGTGGAAACATCCACGTTATAAGCTGGTTTTAAGCACGCATTCTACAAAACAATGGCTTGACGGCTGCCTGAATATTTTAACAAGTATTTTTATGGGTTGGCTGTTTGCTTCTTACCTGTTTATTGTATCCCATCACTTAACCGGGTTATTTAGTTGGCTTACGCAAAACGCATGGCTGCAGGGTTTGTATAGTTTTATCTTCCTCGATTTTATTATTTATGCCTGGCACCGTATCAATCACCTGTTCCCTTCACTTTGGAAGTTCCATGCCTTTCATCATAAAGAAAAAGAGCTGAATGTTTTTTCTACTTTTCATTTTCATCCGAAGGAAATAATAATTTCTACTTGTTGGCGACTTGTCCTTTTACCCTTAATAGGCATAGCACCGGCAGCGTTACTTATTTACAATACGGTATTTTTTACTATCATTTTATTTCACCACAGCAATATTAAAATTCCGTATAAATGGGATAAGCTTTTGGGAAATATTATTGTTACACCAGGGTTACATCATGTGCACCACTCTGTTAAAATGATTGAATCAAATTCAAATTACGGTTCTGTATTTTCTTTTTGGGATAAAATTTTTGGCAGCGTTACTTTCTACAGGCAGCAATCAATTAAATTTGGATTAGAAGAAAAATAGTTATGCAGAAAAAAATTTAGTTTGTTTTAAAATAAAATTTTATTTACCTCATCATCCAGTACCCTTGCCCATTTTGCGTATTCTTTGGCACTGGGATGCAGCCCATCTGCTGCAACAAAACTTTCATCATACCCATCCTTTTTCTGGGTAAGAATAATATTGATAAAACTGGTTTTAAATGCTTTGGCCGAAGCTTCGCAAACAGCGTTATAAGCATTGATCTCTTCCGAAATTTTTTTTCTATCCCGCCCTTGGGCAAAAGGAGTAATACCCCAATCGGGGATGCTTAACACAAAAACATGATTAGCTTTATTACCTGCAAACAGAATAGCCCTTTGCAGCAAATCTTCAAATTCAATTTTAAAATTACTTGTGTCTCTCCCCCGGTATTGATTGTTTACACCAATTAATAAACTAACAATATCATATTGGGGCAAAAAAGTAGTTTTCAAAATAGCTTCCTGTAATTCATCTGTTGTCCAGCCGGTTTTCGCAACTATTTCCGGGGCTAAAAAAGGGGAGTTATTTTTACGCAGCAATTGTACTGTTTGGTAAGAAAAACTTTCTGAGATCAATACGCCTTCCCCTATAGTGTAACTATCGCCCAATGCTAAATAAGAGTAACTCATGCTGCAATTTAAAAGAATAATAGCCAATTTCTTAAGGGATGATATTAATATCCCATGGATAGTTTTAATTTTCCCCATAACTCTGTATCAAAACTGGAGGGGCCAGCTGTGGCAGCGCCTGCATCGTCTCCAAGCCTTACCACTACGGTATTTAAACTAGGTACAATGTATATTTTTTTATCATCTTTACCAAGCGCCATGTACATATCTTCCGGCGCATTTGTATTCAGGCTACCGGGAAAAACAATCTGCAAACCTGGTAATATAAATGAAGATTTTCCATTGAGCCACCACAAATAACCATAAGAGTTATTGAATGATTGTGAAGTATTGGTCATGGCTGTAAAATAGGCCGCATCAACTAAAAGCGGTGTGCCATCCCATTTTCCTTTCGATAGAATCAATGAACCAAATCTTGCTGCTTCCCTGGTAGTGCAGTACATAATGTAATTATACCAAAAAGCATTTGGCATCCCGATCTTATCAAACAATTTTGATTTGCTGTAAGCATTCCAGGTTTGACCACTTGCATTGGCCATAACATTTTGCAATAAATGATAAGGCGCATTATGGTAAGCCCACCTGGTGCCTGCATCTGCTTTATATATTAAACAGGAAGGGTCTGTACAATCCGCATCGGCTACAGCATCATCCAACCCTGTCGTCATTGTCAGCTGACTTTTAGGGGTGATCAGATTTTCTTTTGCCAAAGGCAACGAAGTCCAACCGGTGCCAAGATAAGCCGAGGTCTTATTGTTGATATTGATAATACCATCCTGTTGTGCAATCCCTGCAATAAATGCCACTACGCTTTTACCGGCACTGGCAATATAGTATTTCGTGTCTTTTGTCCAGTTATTCCAATATTGCTCTTTTACAATTTTTCCGTTTTGCAAAACGATCAATCCATACGTTTTTTTTGTGCCTGCATAATCAAAGGCTTCTTGTAATTTAGTTTCGTTCCAGTTTATGGACCCACCCGTTTTTGTGGCCCAGGTATCCCCGGCTAACGGCGGATAGTAATAAGCTTCTGGTGTTGGAACAGGAAGAGTTGCTGGCGGAGTTGTTTCACTTTTTTTACAGGAAACAGAAAACAGCATCAACAAAATTGGGCATAAATATTTCATCTCAAAAATTAGTTTTTGCTTTGACCTTTAAAACAGTAAAAGTTTAAAGTTATTGTTGGCTATTTTGTTTTTCCAGTTGTTTTATCCATTTGCGGCAAATAAATAATGGTATTAATGCCAGTACCTCAAAACTGCAATCAATTAAAATATGAAAAACCGGGATATGCCTTATAGGTCCGGCAATAAATGCCAGCGGAAAAATGGCTACGCAAGCCAGTATGGCCCAATCACTGATCCATTTATTTTTTACCGGGTCTTTGTAAGGCCCCATAAAAGCCATGGCTATTACAAGGTGGGCAAAAGCCAGCCAATCGTAGCCGTA